>VEPB01000438.1 GCA_012026715.1 Methylococcaceae bacterium
CACGCCGATCCACACCCCCACCAGGCACAGCAGCACGCTCAGCAGGATGTTCAGCAAGGCTTTCCAGTGGCTGCCCTGTTCGAACAGCGCCAGGGTTTCGATGGCGAAGGTCGAGAAGGTGGTGTAAGCGCCCAGAAAACCCACCAGCAGGGCGGCGCGGTACTCGACCGCGGCCGGCAGACGCTGCAACAGCAGTTCGGTCAGCAAGCCCATCAGCAAGCAGCCGGTGACGTTGACGAACAGGGTGCCGTGGGGAAAGCCGCGTCCCAGCCAGGCGTAAATACCATTCGCCACCCAGAACCTCAGCAGCGCCCCCAGGGCGCCGCCGCCAGCGATGGCGATGACCTGCGTCACCGGCGGTTCAGCGGGAATTGCGCGAAGTCTTGAGCCGGATCTTGGGCCGGTACCCTTGGCCGCTGCGCTCGATGCGCTTGAGCTGGAATTCTCCGCCCTGCTCGGTGAGATTGCGGTCCTCGCCGATGCGGGTATACCACCAGCGCCCGCCGCCTTCCTTCAGATCCTGGCCGAGGTTGATCTCGAACCCGCCCTCGCGGTCGTTGGCGGGCTGTTCCCAACGCCCGCGCCACTGCCCACTGTCCAGGCAGGTGGTGATGAAACGGCCATCCTTCCATTCGTAGTGGCCGTTGCCCTGCTCATCGAGCTTGAGGGTGTACATGTAGCCGTCCTCTTCATACAACCACGAGCCTTCCAGCGCACGGCTGGCGCGGGCATCGCCGCACGGCTGCCGGTGCGAGGCCCAGGTGTCGGGCACATTGGGCGGGCGCTTGGCCGGATTACAACCGGCGAACGCCAGGGCAACCATCAGAAAGCCTAAAAAGAGTGCAAGCCGGTTCATGGTTACCTCCTTGGGCTTCAGTGGCCGCCCAGAGCGGCCAAACCGGTTACGGCAGGGTTGAGCACGACACCGCGCTCGGTGACGATCGCGTCGATGAGCTCGGCAGGGGTCACGTCGAAAACCGGATTCCATGCGCCGATGAGATGGCCGTCGCCGAGAAAATAGTCGTTCAGCAGCTCCGCAGCGGCGCGTTCCTCGATTTCGATGTCGGCCCCTTTTGCCGTGTTCCAGTCGATGGTCGAAGTCGGCGCCGCCACCATGAAACGGACGCCGTGCTGGCGCGCGTTGACCGCCAGGGAATAGGTGCCGATCTTGTTGGCGGTGTCGCCGTTGGCCGCGATCCGGTCGGCGCCGACGATCACCCATTGCACCTGGCCGCTGCGCATCAGCCAGGCCGCCGCCGAGTCGGCGATCAGGGTCGCCGGGATGCCGTCCTGTTCCAGTTCCCAAACCGTGAGCCGGGAACCCTGCAGCCAGGGCCGGGTCTCGCCCGCATACACCCGTTCCAGCCCCTGCGTCCACGCCGTGCGGATGACCCCCAAGGCGGTCCCGTAGCCGCCGGTGGCCAGCGAACCAGTGTTGCAATGGGTCAGCACCCCGCGACTGCCGCGCAGCAGTTCCGCCCCCAGGCTACCCATGCGGCGGTTGGCCTCCACGTCGTCCCGATGAATCGCATGGGCCAGCGCCAGCAACCCGGGATAGGGATCGCCCTCGGCCGTGGCGATCGCCGCCTTCATCCGATCCAGCGCCCAGAACAGATTGACCGCGGTGGGGCGGGAAGCCGCCAATTCGCGCAGATCCTCCTCGATGGCCTGACGCCATCCGCCGGGGTCTTGCCGATAGCGTGCGCGGGCCGCCAGCACCACCCCGTAAGCCGCCGCGATACCGATGGCCGGCGCTCCGCGCACCCGCATGGTGGCGATGGCGCGGGCCACGCTGCTGGAGTCGGCGCAGTCGTCGTACGCGAAAACCGCCGGCAGCCGGCGCTGGTCCAGCACCCGCAGGCGGTCTTCCTGCCATTGCAGGGCGCGGACGGTATCGTGATGGTGAGGCGCTGGGGCTGGATCGGCGGTCATGGGGATCTGGATGGATGGCGAAGCGGCGCCATTGTAGTGGTCCGGCGACTGCGCTCCAAGGGTGTGCAGGGAAAAGCTTCTGGGTAATCCGGTTGTTGCCGAACGATTTAAGCGGGAATCGGCAGCCCGACCCGGAAACTTCCTAACCAAACCGGCAGGTCCGCCTTGCGGGGTTAACGCCCCGGCTTGGCGTGGGATCTCTGCCTGACCGCCTCGTAAAGCATCACGCCTGCCGCCACCGACAGGTTGAGGCTTTCGACCTGGCCTTTCATGGGAATCTTGATGAGGAAGTCGCAGGTGTCGCGGGTCAGGCGCCGCAGGCCCTTGCCTTCGGCGCCGATCACCAGGGCCAGCGAGAGAGTCAGGTCGGACTGGTAAAGGGACTGATCCGCCTCGCCGGCGGCACCGGCCACCCACACCCCGCGCTGCTTGAATCCCTCCAGGGTCCGGGCCAGGTTGGTGACGCGGTAGACCGGCATGGTCTCGGCGGCGCCGGAGGCCACCTTGGCGACGGTCGGGGTGATCCCCACCGCCTGGTCCTTGGTGAGCACGACGCCGTGGACACCCGCCGCATCGGCAGTGCGCAGACAGGCCCCCAGGTTATGGGGGTCCTGCACATGGTCCAGCACCAGGAACAGCGCCGGCTCGGACATTCCTTCCAGCGCCGCCCACAATTCGTTTTCCCCCAGCTCCCGCGGCAAGTTCACCTCCAGCACCACGCCCTGATGCTGCTGGCCCCCGGACAGCTGGTCCAATTCCTTGCGGCTGGCGCTGCGCACCGCCACACCGGCTTCCTGCAGCTGCCTCCTCAGCTCGTTGAGCCGAGCATCGCCCCGCTGGCTGTCGAGCCAAGCGGCGGTCACCTTGTCCGGGGTATGTTCCAGGGCACTCTTGGCGGCGTGCAGGCCGAAGACGCGGCGGCCGCTCATGCCTTCTTGTTGCGGGAGCGGCGCCGCTTGGCGCCGGTACGCTTGGCTTCGCTGGGCCTGGGACCGCGCACCGGCTCGAAGTCGATCTTGCGCTCGTCCAGATCCACCCGCGCCACGATCACCTCGATGCTGTCGCCCAGCCGATAGGTGCGGCCGGTATTCTCGCCGCGCAAGCGGTGGCCGATGGGATCGTAGTGGAAATAGTCCTGGTCCAGGTTGGAGATATGCACCAACCCTTCGACGAACACGCCGGTCAGTTCCACGAAGATGCCGAAGGAGGTCACCGCCGAGATGATGCCGGTGAATTGCTCGCCCAGCTTGGACTGCATGTATTCGCACTTGAGCCAGCTCACCACCTCGCGGGTCGCCTCGTCGGCACGGCGCTCGGTCGCGGAACAGTGCTCGCCCAGCAACACCATGTCGCCCTGGGAATAACCGAAGGCTTCCGGTGGCCGGCCTTCCAGAACGTAGTTGATGGCCCTGTGCACCAGCAGGTCCGGGTAGCGGCGGATGGGCGAGGTGAAGTGGGTGTAAGCTTCCAGCGCCAGTCCGAAATGGCCTTTTTTCTCCGGGCTGTAGACCGCCTGGGACAGGGAACGCAGTAGCACGGTCTGGATCAGGTGCTCATCGGGCCGCCCCTGAATCTGCTCCAGCAACGCCAGGAAATCGGTGGGCTTTGGCTCGTCGCCCCCGCCCAGGTGCAGCCCCAACTCCCGCAGGAAAGCCTTGAGGTCCGTCAGTTTCTCCTCGGAGGGGCCTTCGTGGTTGCGCAGCAAGTGGGGAATCCTGGCCTTGGCGAGAAACTTGGCAGCCGCCGTGTTGGCGGCCAGCATGCATTCCTCGATCAGCTTGTGGGCGTCGTTACGCACCACCGGGACGATGTTCTCGATCTTGCGGTCCTTGCCAAACTGGATCTTGGTTTCCTGGGTATCAAAATCCATGGCCCCGCGCTGCTCGCGGGCGGTCCTGAGCACCTGGTACAGACTGTAAAGGTTGTCCAGATGGGGAACCACGTCCCGGTACTTCTTGCGCAAACCCTGGTCGCCGTCCACCAGCATCTTGGCAACCTCGGTGTAGGTCAGCCGGGCATGGGAGCGCATCACCGCCGGATAAAACTGGCTGCGGCTGATTTTGCCTTCGGCGCCGACCAGCATCTCGGCCACCATGCACAACCGGTCCTCGTGAGGATTGATGGAGCACAAACCGTTGGACAGAACCTCCGGCAGCATGGGGATCACCCGCTCGGGAAAATACACCGAGGTGCCGCGCTTTTGCGCCTCCCGGTCCAGGGCGGTGCCAGGCTTCACATAGCTGGACACGTCGGCGATGGCCACGAACAGCTTCCAGCCCTTGGGCGTGGGCTGGCAATACACCGCATCGTCGAAATCGCGGGCGTCCTCGCCATCGATGGTGACGAGGGGCAGCGAGCGCAAGTCCTTGCGGCCCTCCGCGGCGGATTCGGGAATCGTCTTGCCAAGCGGAGCAAGCTCAAGCTCCACGGCCTCCGGCCAGTCGCAGGGGAGATCGTGGGAACGGATCGCCACCTCGATCTCCATGCCGGGCGCCATGTGGTCTCCCAACACTTCGATGATGCGTCCCAGCGGCTCCCTGTTGCGGGTCGGCGGCTCGATGATTTCCGCCACCACGATCTGGCCCGGCGCTGCGCCGCCCAGATCCCCGTCGGCCACCAGAATCTGATGGGTGATGTACTTGCTGTCGGGCTCCACCATGGCGACGCCCCGCTCCACATGCAACCGCCCCACCAATCGCTGGATGTGACGCTCCAACACCTCGACCACCGCCGCCTCGCGGCGGCCGCGCCGGTCCAGCCCGCGCACGCTGACCACCGCGCGATCGTCGTGCATCAGCATGCGCATCTCCCGGGGCGACAGAAACAGATCGTCGCCGCCCTCGTCGGGTCTCAGAAAGCCGAACCCGTCGGGATGGCTGATGACCCGGCCGGCGATCAGGTCCTTATGGTTGACGAAGCAGTAGCGGTCACGGCGGTTGCGCAGCAGCTGGCCGTCCCGCTCCATGGCGTTGAGCCTGCGCCGCAAGGATTCCAGATCGACGTCGTCACGGAGATCGAGGTTGTCGGCCAATTCATCGAAACCGATGGGAGCCTGGGAGGCTTTCACCACCTCCAGGATCAACTCGCGGCTCGGTATGGGCCGCTCGTATTTGGCCGCCTCGCGGGCAGCGTAGGGGTCTTGGCGCGGTAACTCTTTGCCCTTCCTTGTCGGAGGTGGGGTCATGGGCGATGGGTCCTGTGGAAATCCGAACTAAACAAACAAGAAGAGCCGCTCTTAGCGGCCCAAGATGGCTTCATTCCGCAATGATAAAGCAGTCTGGAGCAATGCGGTTAATTCATCTCAGCCCCGCGTCAGGGATATGGGTAAATGCAGCGTCCCCGGCCGCGGAGAGCTTGACAGGGCGAACCATGGCCGAGCATAATGCGCGCTCTTCGCACTGGGGTCCATACCCAGCCGCCGCCGAGGTGGTGAAATTGGTAGACACGCATGTTTCAGGTACATGTGAGGCGACTCGTGGAGGTTCAAGTCCTCTCCTCGGCACCACCATCTTTTCTCCTCTGATCCTATCTCGCCCCCTGGGGCAACGGTTCGCGCCTTTGCGGACCTTGTTCGACGCTCCTGTCTGCTTCAACTCCGACAACTCCATCGCAGCCCAGGCCGCACCGTTTGCGCGGCACCGCCCGGACCACCACACGCCGGTCACGCGAACGGATGCTTCAGAACTATGGTTTCGGCACGGTCAGGACCGGTAGACAAGATGTTCACCGGCACTTCCAGCAACTCCGCAATCCGCTCGATATAAGCTCGCGCATTGGCCGGCAGCGCGTCCAGACTGGAGACCCCCAGGGTGGATTCGGACCAGCCCGGCAGGTATTCGATCACCGGCTCGCAGGACTCATAGTGTTCCGCCGCCATGGGCACGTGTTGGATCAACTCGCCGCCGAGCCGGTAACCGGTACAGATGCCAATCCGGTCCAGGCCGTCGAGCACGTCGAGCTTGGTGAGGCACAACCCGGAGAGGCTGTTGAGTCGAGCCGACTTCGCCATGAGCACCGCGTCGAACCAGCCGCAGCGGCGCGCCCGGCCGGTGGTGGCGCCGAACTCCACTCCCCTGGACGACAGATGCTTGCCGACCTCGTCGAACAGTTCGGTGGGGAAGGGCCCATTGCCGACCCGGGTGGAATAGACCTTGGTGATGCCCAGCACGTAATCGAAGCCCAACAACCCCCGGCCGGTGCCGCTGGCGGCACCGCCAGCCGTGGTATTGGACGAGGTGACGAATGGATAGGTGCCGTGGTCGATGTCCAGCATGGCGCCTTGCGCGCCCTCGAACAAAATGTTCTTGTCTTCCCGGCAATAGCGGTGCAACAAGCCGGTAACGTCGTCGACCATGGGCAGGATCTGTTCTCCCAACCACAGGCTCTCGTCCAGGGTGGCGGCAAAATCCAGCGGCTCGGCGTGGTAATACCGGCTCAGCACGAAATTGTGATAGTCCAGCAGATCCTTGAGCCGCTCCCTAAAAGTTTGGGAATTGCGCAGATCACCGACCCGCAGGCCGCGCCGCGCCACCTTGTCTTCATAGGCCGGCCCGATACCCCTCCCGGTGGTACCGATAGCCTTTGCGCCGCGGGCGGCCTCGCGGGCCTGGTCCAGAGCCACGTGGATGGGCAGGATGAGTGCGCAGGATTCGCTGATGGTCAACCGGCTGCGCACCGGAACGCCGGCCTGCTCCAAAACTCCGATCTCTTCCATCAAGGCCTGCGGCGACAGCACCACCCCATTGCCGATCAGGCACTGGACCCCATCCCGCAGGATGCCGGAGGGGATCAGATGCAGCACGGTCTTGTGGCCGTCGATCACCAGGGTGTGGCCAGCATTGTGCCCCCCCTGGAACCGCACCACGGCATCCGCCCGATCCGTCAGCAAGTCGACCACCTTGCCCTTGCCTTCGTCGCCCCTTTGGGTTCCGATTACGACGACATTTCTCGCCATTCTGTGTTCCGCTAACTGGTTAATTCTTTGGATAGTATTGAGTCACGTCGGCTGCAGTCAGCCGTCCAGCGGACGGAGCTGCCATGCGCCACCGCTTCGGACCAGGGCGTAGCGACAGCCTAAGGCTTCCGCCGTCGCCGTTTGCCCGGCCAATTCCTGCACGACGACTCGGCCTTGCCGGCGCAGATGGATCACGGCCTCCCGCAAATCCGGGTCAGGCGCCGCGGGCGCAAAAATAGCCCCGTCATCTTCTGCCGAACCGCAGCGAACGCCAAGCCGAGCCAGAGTCTTGAGATCGGCGCTGAAACCGGTCGCCGGACGGGCCCGGCCGAAAGCCTTGCCGATCTCGTCGTAACGGCCACCGCGCGCCACCTCCTTGCCGTAGCCGTCGACGAAGGCGGCGAACACCGCCCCGGTCTTGTAATGATATCCACGCAATTCCGCCAGGTCGAAGTGGATATTCAAGGCTGGCAGTTCACTCCGAAGAGCCTCGCCGATGGCGGCAATCTCCTCCAAGGCGGCGAGCACCTGCGGGCATGCGTTACCGAGCCGGCGGCGGGCGTCGCCGATGACTTCGAATCCGCCATGCAACTCCTCCAGGGCGGCCAGCATCTCGGCCTCTCCGTCTCCCACCTTGTTGTCTTTCAAGAACTCCCGCAATTCCGGCCCCGCCTTGCGTTGGAGAATTTCGAACAGTTCGGTCTCCTGACGGTCGTCGAGGCCGGCCTGATCGGCCAAGCCTCGGTAAATGCCCACGTGCCCCAAGTCCAGATGAGGCTCGGGCAAGCCGCTCACATCCAGCATTTCCAGCATCAGCCGGATGATTTCCAGATCGCTGGCGAGGCCGGCATGACCGTAGAGTTCGGCCCCCACCTGCAACGGATCTCGCGAGCGCGACAGGCGGTCGGCGTGGGTGTGCAGCACGGTGCCGAGATAGCACAGCCGGCTCGGCACGTCGCCACCCTGGGTACGGGCGTCGATACGGGCAACCTGGGGCGTCAGGTCGGCGCGAACCCCCAACAGCCGTCCGCTCTGCTGATCGATCAGCTTGAAGGTCTGCAGATCCAGATCGCTGCCCGCCCCGGTGAGCAACGGCTCGATGAATTCAATCAGGGGCGGCATCACGAAGCAGTAGCCCCAGCTGAAGAATAAATCTAGAACCTTGCGCCTTAGGGCTTCGAGGTGGGCGGCATCGGCCGGCAATACCTCTTCAATCCCGTCGGGCAAGATCCAACGGTCCTGGGACAACATGAAACGCTCGCTCTCGGAAAATGACTGAAACGATCGCGGGGTGCGGCACGATGCGCGCCACACCCCGGCAGCAGCTCACGACCGGTTTATTTGGATTTCTTGAAGTACTGAAAAAATTCCGACTCGGAATCCAGCACGATGCTGTTGCCGTCCCGTTTGAAGGCTTGCTTGTAGGCCGACAGGCTGCGATAGAACGCATAGAAGTCCCTATTCTTGCCGTAAGCCTGGGCAGACACGTCGGCCGCCTCGGCATCGCCTTCACCGCGCTTCAACTCTGCATCGCGGTAGGCCTCGCCGACGATCACGTCGCGCTGGCGGTCCGCGTCGGCACGAATCCGCTCAGCCATCTCCGCACCGCGTGAGCGAAACTCCCGCGCCACCCTGGCCCGTTCGGCCTCCATCCGCCGATACACCGAGGAGCTCACCTCACCGGGAAGATCGACCCGCATGACGCGGATATCGACGATGTCGATGCCCATCTCGTCAGCCACCGGATTGGCTGCATGGATCAGGATATCCCGAATCTGGCCACGCTCCGACGACACCAGTTCCCGAATGGTACGCTTGCTGAATTCCCCGCGCATGGCGTCCTTTACGATCTGGTCGAGCCGGACGTTGGCAGCGGTGATATCGCCTGCCACCGTCTTGTAATACTTGGCGACGTCCTTGATCCGCCATTTGGCGAAGGAGTCGACAATGACATTCTTCTTCTCCGACGTCAGGAAGCGCTCAGGCTTGGACTCCAGGGTCAGGATCCGCGCATCGAACTTCTTGACGTTGTTGATGAACGGAATCTTGAAATACAGGCCGGGACTGTAACTGGTCTCGACGATCTCGCCCATCTGGAACTTGATGGCCTTTTGCGTCTGCCCCACGGTAAAAACCGACATGGAACCCAATAACACCGCTGCCACCAGCAGCACCAACACACGATTGATTTGAGTCATCTCAGGGCGCCCTCGCATCACGTCCACGGCCACCGGTCCGGCTACCCCGAACGACCGGATCGGGCGTCTCGACCGGAGCCTGCGCCACTTCCGGCTCCTTGCCTGCCGGAGCCCGGCTGGGCGGCGCAGGGAGCTTGTCCAGGGGCAGATACATCATGTTGTTACTGCCTTTCACGTCCACCATGACCGTGTTGGTCTTCTCGAACACCGCCTCCATGGCATCCAGGTAGAGCCGCTGACGGGTGATCTCCGGCGCCTTCTCGTATTCCGTCAGCAGTTCGCGAAATCGTCCGGCGTCGCCCAGCGCCTTGGCGATGGTCTGCTGTTTATAGGCCTCGGCTTCCTCCAGCATGCGGGCGCCGGCGCCGCGGGCCTTGGGAACCACCTCGTTGGCATAGGCTTCCGCCTCGTTCTTCAGTCGCTGCTCGTCCTCGCGGGCCTTGATGGCGTCCTCGAAGGCGTTCTGCACTTCCTCAGGCGGCTGGGCGTCGACGAAGTTGACGGTGATGATACGGATACCGGCGTGGTACTGGTCCAAAATCTGCTGGATCTCGGTCTTGATCTCGTCGGCAATGCCGCTGCGCCCTTCGGGCAATACGAAATCCATGCTGCTCTTGCCGATGATGCCGCGCTGGGCACTTTCGGTGACCTGCTTCAGCGTCAGCTCGGGATCGGACACGTTGAATTGATAAGCTTGGGCATCCTTGATCTGGTATTGAACCGCCAAGCGGATATCCACGATGTTCTCGTCCTGGGTCAGCATCAGGGCTTCCTTTGGCACCGAACCGGAAGCCTGCTGGCGGCCGCCGGAGCGGTAGCCGACTTCGATGAAGCGCTGCTGCTCCACATTGACGATCTCCTTGCTTTCGATCGGCGCCGGCCAATGCCAGTGGAGACCGGAGGTGGTCGTTTCCACATAGCGGCCGAAGCGGGTCACGACCCCGCGGTTGCCTTCATCGACAATGTAGAAGCCGGTCAAAACCCAGACCGCGATGGGCACCATCAGGATCAGCCCCAACATTCTTCCGGCGTCGGCCCCGCCACCGGAACCCCCACCGCCAAACAGTTTGCCAAGGCGCTCCTGCATCGAGCGCAGCACTTCCTCCAGGTCCGGCGGTGGATCCTGTTGATCGCGCCCGCTCCAGGGGTCTTTCTTGTTACTTCCCGGTTCATTCCAGGACATTGATCACTCCCGCATTTTCTCGTTATTCAGGTTGAGTGGAGCTGGTTGCGACGGCAACCCGACACCACCCATGGCACGGATTAAGAACCGGAAAACAGCGTCCCGGTTCCATCAGAACCGTCGCAGATGGCGTAGTCATCGCCCTCCCCTGTCTCGGTTTCATCCGTCATCAGTTCAATTCCCTGGCGGCGCAGTCCACCCGCTTCCTTGGCTGACAGTTCGGCTTCCAAGCGCCAACCACCACAGCCGTCTTCGGAGTCGGACACGACCGCCCCCAATTCGAACAATCCCGCACGCACCTTGCCCTGAGTGGCGTCAAGGTGCAATCGGTAACGTACCCGAGCGGCACTCAAGAATTCCGCAATGGCCGTTCCCAGAAGGTCCAATCCCGCTCCGGTACGGGCCGATAGCCAGATGCGGCGAACTTGTCCCGCACTATTGCGTTCCATCCGCGGCGCACTATCGTCCGCCAGGCTGTCGATCTTGTTGTAAACCTGCAGGATCGGCAATTGATCCGCTCCCAACTCCGCCAACACTCGCTCCACCTGCTCAACGTGTATCGCCAGGGACTCGTCCCCGGCATCCACCACATGCAACAGCAGATCCGCTTCGGATACCTCGCTCAAGGTCGAACGGAAAGCGGCAATGAGCTCATGGGGCAAATCCCGAATGAAACCCACGGTATCCACCAGCAGTGCTTCCCGATTGAGCGCGACTTCGGCCCGCCGCATGGTGGGATCCAAAGTTGCGAACAACTGGTCGGCGGCATAAACCTCCGCCCGGGTCATCGCGTTGAACAAGGTCGACTTGCCGGCATTGGTGTAGCCCACCAGGGCGACTGTGGGCAATTCCGCCTTTTTGCGGGCCTTGCGTCCCTGATTGCGGCGAATTTCCACGGCACGCAGCCTGTGTTGCAATACATCGATCCGCTTTCCCAGCAGACGCCGGTCGGTCTCCAACTGGGTTTCACCCGGCCCCCGCAGGCCGATACCGCCCTTCTGCCGCTCCAGGTGAGTCCACCCCCGCACTAAACGGGTGGCAAGGTGTTTCAACTGGGCCAGTTCGACCTGCAGTTTGCCTTCGAAGGATCGCGCCCTTTGGGCGAAGATGTCGAGGATCAGACCGGTTCGGTCGATGACCCGCGCCGACAGCGCCCGCTCCAGGTTTCTCTCCTGACTGGGCGTAAGAAAATGGTTGACCAGAATCAGATCGGCGGAAGTCTCCCGCACCAATTGCGCCAGTTCTTCGACCTTGCCGTGCCCCAGGTAGTAACGCGGATCCGGACGCTGCTTGCGCCCTTTGAGCACCGCCACCACATTCAAGCCGGCCGAAATCGCCAACTTTGCAAGTTCGGACAACTCCTCCTCAACGTGACCGTCGGCCATCTGGACGAGAATGGCGTGGGTCGGCGGGCCGGAGTATTCGCCTTCGCCCTCTCGCCCCTCCATCCGCAGAGGCGCCACTCCCGTGGCCTCGTCTGCCGCCGATGTAGGGCTACCGCCCATGGGCATACGCCAATCGAGCAACCAAATCTATTCCTCTGATTCCGTGTCATCGGACATGTGCGGAACCCGAACTTGCCGGGCCGGGACGATCGTCGAGATGGCGTGCTTGTAAACCATCTGACTGACGGTATTTTTCAGCATGATGACATATTGATCGAACGAATCGATCTTACCCTGAAGCTTGATCCCATTAACCAGGTAGATCGAAACGGGTACATGCTCCTTTCGCAACGCATTCAAGAAGGGGTCTTGGAGATTTTGCCCTTTTGACATCCGATTTCTCCATATTCTGTTTGATGTTTATAAAGACCAAAGGCCGTGGCCGACCGCGGCCCGAAAGATCCGGAAGCTTATACCATCCCGTTTCTATTTTCCCAGTAATTCGATCTTGTATCCGTCAGGATCCTCGACAAAAGCCAGCACCGTGCTTCCATGCATCATCGGTCCGGGCTCCCGCACCACCTTGCCACCGACAGCCCTGATCTGCTCAACCGCACGGTAGACATCGTCGACTTCGATGGCGACGTGGCCGAAACCGTTGCCCAATTGGTAGACGGGGGTTTCCCAGTTGTGGGTAAGTTCCAGCACGGTGTTGGACCGTTCATCGCCATAGCCGACGAAGGCAAGAGTGAACTTTCCCTCGGGATAATCCTGGCGGCGCAGCAGACTCATACCCAGGACACCGGTATAAAAGGCCAGCGAACGATCGAGGTCGCCGACCCGAATCATCGTATGTAACAGCCTCATGGTCATGCCATTGAAAAAGTAACGACCGAAATTCTTAGCGGTGGCGGATCAGGAGCCGACGGCCGCAGTCACCACACTCGCCAACTTGTTAGCGACCGAGTGCACCAAGGCCGAATCTTCGCCTTCCACCATCACTCTTACCAGGGGTTCGGTACCGGACGGTCGCAGCAGCAACCGGCCTCGCCCGGCCAATTCCCGTTCCGCGTCCAGTTTGGCAACCTGAATGGCTTCCACCTCGTCCAGGTTGCAGCGCTGCTGCAGCTTGACGTTGATCAGGGTCTGCGGATATTTGGTCATGCCCAACTTGAGTTCGTGCAGGGTCTTGCCGGAGGTCCACAACTCCGCCATGACCTGCAGGGCCGATACGATGCCGTCGCCGGTGGTGGTACGGTCGCGGCAGATAATGTGGCCGGAGCCTTCACCCCCAAGCAGGCTGTCGTACTTCTGCATCATCTCAACCACGTAGCGGTCCCCTACCGGCGCCCGCTTGAGCACCAACCCCAGTTGGTTGAGCGCGTGTTCCATGCCGAGATTGGTCATCACCGTGCCGACCACGGGTCCACGCAAGCCGCCCGAATACAACCTGGACTTGGCGATGATGAAAAGCAACTCGTCGCCGTCGACGATTTCGCCCTGATGGTCCACCATGATCAGGCGATCTCCGTCACCATCCAGGGCAATTCCAAAATTGGCCTTTTCCCGGACGACCGCCTCCTGGAGCAATGCCGGCTTGGTGGCACCGACACCATCGTTGATGTTGACACCATCTGGATCGGCGCCGATGCAAACCACCGTGGCACCGACCTCTTCGAACACCGGCGGCGCCACGTGGTAAGTGGCACCATTGGCGCAATCCACCACGATCTTGGTTTCGGAGAAATCCATCCGGGAAGGGATGGTGCCCTTGCAGAATTCGATGTAGCGCCCGGCCGCATCACCGATCCGGGAAGCCTTGCCCAACCTCGCCGAGTCGACGGTGGTCATCGACTGATCCAGATAGGCTTCAATGCGCTGCTCGATCTCATCGTCCAGTTTCACGCCGCTGGACGAGAAGAATTTGATCCCGTTATCGCCGTGGGGATTGTGGGAGGCGCTGATGACGATGCCGGCCTGGGCTCGGAAGGTTCGGGTCAGGTAGGCAACGGCCGGAGTCGGCATAGGCCCCAGCAGCTGGATGTTGACCCCGGCCGCCGCCAACCCGGCTTCCAGGGCAGACTCGAACATGTAACCGGAAATTCGGGTGTCCTTGCCGATCAGAACGGAAGGATTGTGGTCGCCTTCACACAAGACCTTACCCACCGCCCAACCGAGCTTGAGCATGAAATCCGGAGTAATGGGGTATTCACCCACTTTGCCGCGTATGCCATCGGTACCGAAATATTTGTTCTTCTGTTCCATGGTTGAATTCATCAGCCTTCAAAAAAACGAACCCTTGCCCCTGGCGACGGGGCAAGGGTAGTAACGATCCTGTCGAATCAGATTTGTTCCGCCGCCTTGCCGATGGTTCCCGATTTATCGGTCTCCTCGCCACGACCATTGGCACCCCATGACCCACCGCCGCCGGGTGGGGTCGCATCCTCCCAGCCCTGGGGCGGACGGGGCAGCTTGCCGTCCATGATGTCATCGATCTGCAGACGGTCGATGGTTTCGTACTTGATCAGAGCCTCCGCCATGGTGTGCATCTTGTCCATGTACTCCCGCAGAATCTGCTCGGCGCGATCGTAGTTGCGGTCGATCACCGAACGGATCTCCTCATCGATGAGGTGGGCGGTCTCCTCCGACACCGACTTGTGCTTGGGCACGGCCCGGCCCAGGAACACCTCGCCTTCTTCCTCCATGTAGGCCAGCGGACCCAATCGTTCCGACAACCCCCAGCGCGTCACCATGTTACGCGCCAGATTGGTGGCCCGTTCGATGTCGTTGGATGCCCCGGTGGTGACCATGTCCTTGCCGAACACGATTTCCTCGGCGATGCGGCCGCCGAACAGGCTGGAAATCATGCTCTCCAACTTCTGCTTGCTGGCGCTCAACTGATCTCGCTCCGGCAGGAACATGGTAATGCCCAGAGCTCGGCCCCGCGGCATGATGCTCACCTTGTAGACCGGATCATGCTCCGGCACCACCCGGCCGACAATGGCATGGCCCGCTTCGTGGTAGGCGGTCAGCTTTTTCTCCTCGTCGCTCATCACCATGGACTTGCGCTCGGCGCCCATCAGGATTTTGTCCTTGGCCTTCTCGAAATCGTCCATATCCACCACCCGCTTGTTCTTGCGGGCCGCGAACAGTGCCGCCTCGTTGACCAGATTGGCCAGATCGGCCCCGGAAAACCCTGGGGTTCCCCGCGCCAGATATTTGATTTCCACGTTTTCCGCGCAGGGAACCCGCTTCACGTGAACCTTGAGGATTTGCTCGCGGCCACGGATGTCCGGCAGGCCGACCACGATTTGCCGGTCGAAACGACCGGGGCGCAACAGCGCCGGATCGAGCACGTCCGGACGGTTGGTCGCGGCGATGACGATGATGCCCTCATTGCCTTCGAATCCGTCCATTTCCACCAGCAACTGGTTGAGGGTCTGCTCGCGCTCGTCATGCCCGCCGCCGAGACCGGCGCCGCGATGACGGCCCACAGCATCGATTTCGTCGATGAAGATGATGCAAGGCGCATGCTTCTTGGCCTGCTCGAACATGTCGCGCACCCTCGACGCGCCCACGCCGACGAACATCTCGACAAAATCCGAACCGGAAATGGTGAAGAAAGGCACCTTCGCTTCGCCGGCAATGGCCCGAGCGAGCAAGGTCTTGCCGGTTCCCGGCGGACCAACCATCAGGGCTCCCCGCGGAATCTTGCCACCCAGCTTCTGGAATTTGCTGGGATCTTTCAGAAAGTCGACCATTTCGGCCACGTCTTCCTTGGCTTCCTCGACACCGGCCACATCGGCGAAGGTCACCTTGACCTGATCTTCTTCCAGCAAGCGCGCACGGCTCTTGCCGAACGACATGGCGCCGCGCCCGCCGCCGCCGCCCTGCATCTGGCGCATGAAGAAAATCCACACGGCGATCAGCAGCAACATGGGGAACCAGGAGATGAAGATTTGCATCAGCAGAGACTGCTGCTCCGGCGGCTTCGCCTTGATCTCCACGTGATTATTCAGGAGATCGTCCACCAGATTGTCATCTTCCGGAGCATAGGTGGTGAATTTTTCCCCGGTGCTCAGCATGCCGACGATCACGGGACCGTCGATGACCACTTGCTTGACTTGCGCATCCTTGACCGCCGCGATGAACTGCGAATAAGACATGGACGAGTCCGAGGTCTTCCGCGAGCCAAAATTGTTGAACACCGACATCAAAACGACGGCGATGACGACCCACAGGATGATGTTCTTAAGCATGTCGTTCACTAATCACTTCCCAGCCGGAGCTCGATTCCGGCTTCTATATTTGCGACGATCAGCGTCGCTGTTAGTCCGGGCAATTCGACAACCATTGCCGAACTGGCCCGTGCTTGCCGCCGCATCGTCCGCCACGGCAGCGCAATCGAATCGGCACCCTGTTGACACGTCTTCCACCCGCTCAGCCCGCAGTTCGACCAAGCCCCGATCGGCTTGGTTCCAAGGCCCCCCCGATTACTGCGGCTTGGGGTTGCGAGCCAGCAGGTAAACTTCACGGCTACGGCTGCGCGATGCCTTGGGCTTGCGCACCACCACACTGGAAAAAGCCGACCGCACTTGGCGTTGGAAGGCATCGATGCCTTCCCCCTGAAAAAGCTTCACCACAAAGGTGCCGGTCGGCTTCAACATCTGCACCGCCATCTCCAGCGCCAACTCCGCCAAATACATGGCCCGCGGCTGGTCCACCGCATTCATCCCGCTCATATTGGGCGCCATGTCCGACAATACCAAGTCGGCCTGTTCACCCGCCATGGCGGCATTCAATTCCTGCAATACCGCGTCTTCGCAAAAGTCGCCCTGGATGAAGCTTACACCGGTCAATGCTTCCATGGGCAAAATGTCGAGCGCTATAATCTTGCCGCGCCGACCGATACGCTGTGCCGCATACTGCGACCATCCTCCCGGCGCCGCTCCCAGGTCGATCACTATCATACCCGGTTTGAACAATCTGTCTCGCTCATCGATCTCAGCCAGCTTGAAAACGGCTCGGGACCGATAACCCTGTTGCTGGGCAAGTTTCACATACTCATCGGAAAAGTGCTCACGGAGCCAGCCCCGGCTGGAGCTGCTACTTTTCGCCATCTTCTGTCGATTCCAAGAGGTTTTTCATGAATTCCGAGCAAATCCGCAAACTACGCGCGCGCGCCCATCCGCTCAAGCCGGTGGTCATCGTCGGCCAGGCCGGCGTCACCGAGGCGGTACTGAACGAAATTGATCTTGCGCTGGATCATCACGAATTGATCAAGGTCCGCATCAACGGGGAAGACCGCGACAGCCGCAAGGCCATGAGCGCCGCCATCGTTGAAGCAACCGGCGCGGCCCTGGTACAGCAGCTCGGGCACGTCGCGAGCCTGTACCGGAAACGGCCGGCGGGCGGCTAGATATATTTGATCTCGCGGATTTCGTATTCGCGCTGGCCACCGGGAGCCTGCACCACGGCAACATCCTCCACGCTCTTGCCGATCAGCGCCCGGGCAATGGGCGAGGTGACGGAGATCCGGGACTCCTTGATGTCGGCCTCGTCCTCGCCGACGATCTGGTAGGTCACGACCTGGCCGCTGTCCAGGTCCTCCAGTTCCACGGTCGCGCCGAACACCACCCGCCCATCGGCGTTGACCTGGGTGACGTCGATGATCTGGCAGTTCGCCAGCTTGCTCTCGATCTCCTTGATGCGCCCTTCGGCGAAGCCCTGCTCTTCCCTGGCCGCATGATATTCCGCGTTCTCCTTCAAGTCGCCGTGGGCGCGTGCCTCGGCGATCGCCTTGATGATGCGGGGCCGGGCCACGGTCTTGAGCTGGTTCAGTTCCTCGCGCAGCTTTTCCGCGCCGCGGACGGTGATGGGTATCTTATTCATGGTTTTGGGTCGCTATGCCTCACCAACGACTATGGAGATCCTGCAACCGGTTCACCTCGCGGTCCGCCAGCGCGCCCAGCGCGTGGCAGGTGGCACGGGCACCGGACAGGGTGGTCGTGTAGGTTACCTGATGCTGGAGCGCTTGGCGCCTGATCGTGAACGAATCGGCGATGGCTTTCTTGCCTTCGGTGGTGTTGATGATGAACTGGACTTCGCCGTTCTTGATCATATCCACCACGTGGGGCCGGCCCTCGCTGACCTTGAACACCCGCGTACAGGGAATGCCGGCCTCCTGCAGGATCTTGGCGGTGCCGCCGGTGGCCACCA
>VEPB01000139.1 GCA_012026715.1 Methylococcaceae bacterium
GATCCAGGCCGAGCGCGACCAACTGCAGGAAACCGTCATCAACCTGCAGCGCGACCTGGAAAGCCTCAAACGCGCCAAACAGGCCCAGGAAGCCGACGTGCGCCAGAACTGGTTCATGATCGGCGCCGGCGTGTTGTTCAGCGGCGTGCTGCTGGGCCTTATCCTGCCGAGGATGAGCTGGCGCAAGCGCAGCTCCTGGGATTCCTTCTGACCCCCTGAGCATCCAGGTAGGTTGGGTTAGGCGCGGCTCCAGCGCGCCGTAACCCACCATTGGGAAAATTGTTGGGTTAGCGATAGAGCCGCTAACCCAACCTACATGTATTGAGCGAGCCGAGACCATGACCGATCACAAGACCCGCAGCCATTCCTCCCTCGTCGTCGATGGCATGGAGCGCGCGCCCAGCCGCGCCATGCTCTATCCCGTCGGCTTCACCGACGAGGACTTCAAAAAGCCCCAGGTGGGTGTGGCCTCCACCTGGAGCATGGTCACCCCCTGCAACATGCACATCAACCGGCTGGCGGACGACGCCGCCAAGGGCGTGGACGGCAACGGCGGCAAGGCGGTGATCTTCAACACCATCACCATCTCCGACGGCATCTCCATGGGCACCGAGGGCATGAAGTATTCCCTGGTGTCGCGGGAAGTGATCGCCGACTCCATCGAGACCGTGGTGGGCTGCCAGGGCTTCGACGGGGTGGTGGCCATCGGCGGCTGCGACAAGAACATGCCCGGCTGCATGATCGGCATCGCCCGCCTCAACCGGCCGGCGGTGTTCGTCTACGGCGGAACCATATTGCCCGGCTGCCATGGCGACAAAAAGCTGGACGTGGTCTCGGTATTCGAGGCAGTGGGCGCGCGCGCCAACAACCGCATCGACGACGAGGAACTGCACCAGATCGAGTCCAAGGCCATCCCCGGCCCCGGTTCCTGCGGCGGCATGTACACCGCCAACACCATGGCCTCGGCCATCGAGGCCTTGGGCATGAGCCTGCCGGGCTCCTCCGCCCAGGCCGCCATCTCGGAGGACAAGCAGCGCGATTGCGAGCGCGCCGGCGCCCAGGTGCTCAAACTCCTGGAACTGGACCTCAAGCCCCGCGACATCATGACCAAGCCCGCCTTCGAGAACGCCATCACCGTGGTGATCGCCCTGGGCGGCTCCACCAACGCGGTGCTGCACCTGCTGGCCATGGCCCATGCCTGCGGCGTCGACCTGAACCTGGACGACTTCACCCGCATCGGCCAGAACGTCCCCATGCTGGCGGACCTGAAGCCCAGCGGCAAGTATTCCATGGCCGAACTGGTGGAGATCGGCGGCATCCAGCCCTTGATGAAGGAACTTCTGAAGGCCGGCCTGCTGCACGGCGACTGCATGACCGTGACCGGCAAGACCCTGGCGGAGAATCTGGCGGAAGCCCCCGACTACCCGGACGGCCAGCAGATCATCCAGCCGCTGGACCAACCCATCAAGAAGGACAGCCACCTGGTCATCCTCAGGGGCAACCTGGCGCCGGAAGGGGCAGTGGCCAAGATCACCGGCAAGGAAGGCCTCAAGTTCACCGGCAAGGCCAAGGTGTTCGACTGCGAGGAACTGGCGCTCAAGGCCATCCTGAACGGCAGCATCCAGAAGGGTGACGTCATCGTGATCCGCTTCGAGGGGCCCAAGGGTGGACCGGGCATGCGGGAGATGTTGTCCCCCACCTCGGCGGTGATGGGCAAGGGCCTGGGCAAGGAGGTGGCGCTGATCACCGACGGCCGCTTCTCCGGCGGCACCCACGGCTTCGTGGTGGGCCACATCACCCCGGAAGCCTACGCCGGCGGCCCTTTGGCCATCGTCAAGGATGGCGATGAGATCACCATCGACGCCGAGACCCGGGAACTGACCCTCCACGTCAACTTCGGCGACATCAAGCACCGGCTGGCCCTGTGGATCCAGCCCAAGCCCCGCTACACCCGCGGCGTATTGGCCAAGTACGCCCGCACGGTGTCTTCCGCCTCGGAAGGCGCCGTCACCGACAAGTATCTGGACTGAACGGCGGCCCACCGCGCCATTTTCCCCGCGACCGCGATCGGGGTAAGCTATCCCCTGGGGCGCGCTGAGCCAGCGCTCGACTAGACTTGAGTTCGTTCCCCTCTGGCGGGAACGCGGTTCACCCCGGTTGCTCGCTTGCCGGGATCGGGGACCGGCCCAAGAGCCGGTCCACTGCCACCCTCTTTGAAGGCCACCGCACATGAGCGACGCCGACCTCCAGCAGCCGTCCGCCGCCTTCGGCGGAATCGCCGCGTCGCGAGCCTTGAGGTCGGGGCACGATGGCGAAAATCCCTAGGCCCTCGCGCCGCACCCTGGCCTACGGATTGGCGCTGATCGTTCCGGGACTGATGCTGGGGTACCAGCTCCTGCTCAAGCGTCCGATCGGCGAACCGCCCCCGTTGATGCTGTTCCTGGCGCCGGTCCTGCTGTGCGGCTACCTGGCGGGCCTGGGCCCTGCGATCGCGGCTACCGTCGTTTCCGCGCTGCTCTTATCCTGGCCGACCTTGGAGCAGCTGCACGCGCTGGACATCCACAACGAAAGCCACCGGTTGCGCTGGTTGATGCTGGTGGCAACAGGCCTGCTCGCCGGACTGCTGACGGAGAATCTCCACCAGGCCAGGCGCCGCGCCGAAGCGTCCGACGCGCGCTCCCGCGTCCTGTTCGAGTACAGTCCCATCGCCTATCTGGCGCTCGATGAAGCCGGCCGCTGCCTGGCCGCCAACCCGGCGGTGTGCCAGCTGCTGGGTCACCGCGAGGAAGAACTGATCGGCACCCCGCTGGAGCACTACGCCCCACCCGGCAGCCCCATGGCCGACAGCTTGCGACGGCTGCTCAGCGACGGCCGCCTCGCCGCTACCGAGACCGCCTTGCTGCGCCGGGATGGCAGCACCGTGACGACACTCCTGAAAGGCCGCGTTCAGCGCGGCCCCTCCGGTGAATTTGTCCGCAGCCATTGCGTGCTTCACGACATCACCGAGCGCAAGATCCTGGAAAACCAGCTACGGGATCGTCAGCAGCTGCTCGACGCCATCGTCGACAATTCCCCCTACTGCGTCTTTGTCAAAGACCACGAGGGCCGCTACCGGCTGGCCAACCGCAATCTGCAGAGCCTGCTGAACCGCTCGGAGCAGGACATCCTCGGCCTCACCGACTTCGATTTCTTTCCCGAAGACATCGCCCGCGCCCTGCGCGCCGCCGATGCGGAGGTGCTGGCCCGTCGAACGCCCCAAACCCTCGAGGAGCACGCCACGATCGACGGCCGCACGCGGACCTACCGCTCCCATAAGTTTCCGGTGCTGGACGCGGCCGGCAATGCCGTACTGCTGGCCTGCATGGCCCTCGACATCGACGAGGAAAAGGAACTCGAGCGGCAACGGGACCTGCTTGCGGCCGTGGTGGAAAACAGCACCGACTTCGTCGGCATCTGCACCCCGGACATGAAGCCGTTCTATTTGAACGACGCCGGCCGGCGCATGGTGGGGCTGGATTCCATGGCCGAAGTCCTGCAGACCCGGGTGATGGATTATTTCTGGCCGGAAGACCGCGCCCACATCGAGTCCGAAGCGGTACCGGCGCTGCTCCGCGAAGGCCGCTGGTGCGGCGAAGTCCGCTTCCGCCACTTCAAGACCGGCGAGCCCATCCACACCCTGTGGAACGCCTTCGTCATTCGCAATGCCAAAGGCGCCCCCGTCGCCTGGGTCACCAACAGCCCCGACCTGACGCCGCTCAAACGCATCGAAGCCGAGGCGGTGCGCCTCGGAAAGCAGCTGAAAACCGTGTTCGTCACCGCGCCGATCGGCCTGTCCATCGCCGAAGACCCGGACGGCCACACGATCCGCGGCAACCCGGCTCTGGAGCGCATGGTCGGCGTACCTCCCGGCGGGGAGCTGTCCCAGCGGGCTCCGAAGCGGACTGGCTACCGCGTATTGCAGGGTGACGCCGAGGCCGACGTGGACACCCTGCCGATGCAGCGTGCCTGCCGGGGCGAAACCGTCAGTGGCGAACTGCTCGAGATCGAGCGGGCGGACCGAGGCAGGATCACCGTTCAGGCCAGTGCCGCGCCCCTCCTGGATGCCGACGGCCGGCTGTGTGGTGCGGTGGGGGCCTTCGTGGACATCACCGCAGAGATTCAGGCGAAACAGGAACTGGAGCGGTCCCACCAACAGCTGGAGCAATTGGTCGAGCAACGGACCCGGGCCCTGCAATCGGCCTTGGCGGAGGTTGAGCGCAGCGAGGAGCGCTACCGCAGCTTCTTTTCCAAGACCACCTTCGCCATGCTGATCATCGACCCCGAAGACGGCGCCATCGTGGAAGCCAACGGTGCGGCCTGCGCCTTCTATGGCTATCCCGCCGACACCCTGAGAACCATGCGGGTCGTCGATCTGAACGAATTGCCGGCGGCGCAGCTGAGCCGCGAGATGGCGCGCATCACCGCGACTCCTCAAACCTTGTTTCATGTCCGCAACCGTCTGGCGAGTGGCGAAGTCCGCGACGTCGAGGTTTACACCGGCCCCATCGAACTGCAGGGCCGCACCTTGCTGTATTCCATCATCCACGATATTTCCGAACGCAAGCGCGTTGAGCGGGCGGCAAGGGAAAGCGAGGCGCGGGTCAAGACCCTGGGCGACAACCTCCCCGATGGCGCCCTTTACCAGCTGGTCATGCCGGTCGATGGCGGCCGCCGATTCAGCCACGTGAGCGACAGCCTCCAGCGCCTGACCGGCATCAGCGCCGCCGAAGCCATGGAAAA
>VEPB01000333.1 GCA_012026715.1 Methylococcaceae bacterium
CCCCCATGTACGTGCTGGACAAGGACTACCGCATCATCGACTGGAACACGGCGTTTAGCATCTGCTTCGACCGGACCATGGAAGGCCGCATCGGTCACAGCGTGCTGGAATGGACCTATTTCCTCGACAACTACCAGGACGTGCTGCAGCACGGCATCGCGGTGTTCGGGCCGGGCAGGCCGCCGCCGGTGGTCGACAAGGAGGAGATCCAGTACACCAGCCACCAGTACGGGGCCATCGTCGGCACCAAGCGGGCCTATCAGATTCCCGGCGACGACGGACAATTGGTGGGTTGGCTCATCACCATCAAGCCGTCGTTTCAACAGCGGGAGATGGCGGTACGCTACCAGGGCGATCTGTTCGCGGCGCTGCGCAAGAGCCTGATGTGGTCGGAATACGCCTTGTGCTACGACAAGGTGCTGACCAGCAGCGAGGTCTACCCGGAACTGATCGGTACTCTGCTGGGGGAAATCCGGCCCGGTCCGCCGCCCATCGCCGCTGCCGCCACGGTGCTGGAAATCGGCGCCGGCACCGGTAACATCACTGAGCGGCTGGCCGAGCCGTCACAGCATCGCCGGGTGGTGGCGATCGACAACAATCCGGTGATGCTGGGCCTGTTGCGGCAGAAGTGCGAGCGCTATCTATCGTCCCGCCCCGGCGATCCCGGCGTCATCCCCATCAAGCAGGACGCCAGTTCCTTGTTTGGCCTGGACGGCGACTACTTCGATTATGTCATTGACAACAACTTCCTCTACAGCCTGGATCAGGAGTCGGCCAAGTCCTGCCTGCGGGAAGTCCTGCGGGTGCTCAAGCCCGGCGGCGAGTTGCGGCTGAGCGAACCCCAGCGCAAGACCGACGTCGGCAAGCTGCTGGAACGCATCGAGCGCGATCTCAAGCGCAACGGCAGTTACAGCCGGGTCCAGGGGGAATACTTGAAGCTTCGCCAGATCAACGAATTGCAGCTGGCGCCACTGCTCAATCGGTGGGATTTGGAGGAGATGAAGATCTTGCTAGTGGACGAGATCGGTTTTGCCGAGATCAGCTACGCCACCGACGACGTCTACGCCGGTCAATCCATCCTGGTCTGCGCGCGCAAGGCCCTCAGCGATCCGGAATTTGGGGCGTCGGCTTAGGGAATGCCGGATTTCCGCAGATCTTAGCTTCCATCCCCGAAACGCTGTTTGCGCAAAGCGATGAGCCGGGTCTCGGTCCAGCCTTGGCGCCGGTAGAAGTCCAGCGCGGGCTGGTTGTCGCGGTCGGCCAGCAACTGCAGCCGACTCAGGCCGGCGTGGCGCGACCAGTTCTCCAGTTCATCCAGCAAACGCCGGCCGATGCCGTAGCCGCGATAGCCGTCGGCAACCACCACGTCTTCCACCAGCCCGACCGGGCTGCCTTCCGCGGTCGAAATCAGGATCTGCAGGGTGCACAGGCCGATGATCCGGCCGGCTTCCTCGGCAACCCAGATGCGCCCGCTGGGACTGTCCAGCAAAAGCCGTAGCCCTTCTTCCTGAAGGGTGGGGTTGCCCTGAAAGTCCGCCTCGATGGCGAACAGCTGCAGCAGCAGTCCGACCATCTCCGGCAGATCGGTCGCCGTGGCGGCGCGGATGAGGAATGAATCAGTCATCGGGCACGCTTCAAATGGCCATAGGGCGGCAGGGTCTGAAGCCGGTCGTCCGTCACCGGCCCGC
>VEPB01000336.1 GCA_012026715.1 Methylococcaceae bacterium
ACCGGTATCGGCGTTGCCGTTGCGGGTGCGCAGCGACAGCGCGCCGTCCAGGGTGTTCTGGCCGAACAACGGATTGGAGCCCGGCATGACGTTGAGGCTGGAGATGGCGTTGAGCGGGATCAAATCCCAGTTGACCACGTCGCCGAAGGGCTCGTTGACCCTGACCCCGTCGATGAACACTGACAGCCCCTGGGGCGTGCCCAACTGGGGCGAAGCCGAAAATCCCCGGTAGCTGACATCCATCTGGAACGGATTGCCCTGGTAGTCGTTGATGTTGACCGATTGCAACTGGGTGTACATCAAATCGGTCAGGCTGGTCGCCTGGGATTTCTTGATGTCGGCCGCGCTGACGGTTTGAACATTTCCGGGAATCTGATCCTTGTCGATGACCAGCCCTTCCAGGGGCGAAGCCTGGGTGGTTGGGCGGGTGGCGGAGATGGTGACGGTTTCCAGCTCGGTCGTGGGACTGGCCTCGTCGGCGCAAACCACTTGACTCCCCAGTTCCGTTGCCAACACCGCCAGTACCGGCAGGATTCGGCCACCGCGCCGTCTCTGGGGAACCAAGGACGCTGAATGAAAAGCCGCGGACGTCGACGCGTGTCGCGAGTCGTCCCTGCCCGGGAACCCGCAGCTGAAAGCCGCGCCTTGTTGCATTCCACCCCCCGGAGAAGCTGGCCCGGAGGGCCGGATGAGGGAGAGAGGCCGACCGCTTCCAGGGCACAATTCCCGGTCCATGGGGCCGGTCGGTTTCTCCCCGCGCGGACTGCCTGGAGCATGGGATCGGAATTGGAGAGACGCAGGAACGCTTTCACCCCGGTCGCGGCCACGAAGCCGGAGGGCTGGCAGAAGGATGGGCATGGACGAAATCAGGAGGTCGGTTTCTTCTTTTTCAGCCTGAACCATCCGGCCCGCCGGACGAATAGGAAAAACTCCTGTCCAGGCCGGGAAAAACGCCCGTTGTCCCTCGGCGGCGCCGGTTCCATCATGCCGTGGTTCCGCCGTCGCGCCGGATGTTCGCACCAAGGCCGACCGGCGACTTCCCGACCCTTTCCTGAAAAAGCCCCATGAACCAGTCATTTCCTATCTTTTCGGCGGCCACCTTGGCCCTCACTTTGAGTCTGGCTGTTCCCGCCCCGGCGAGCGCCGCCGCACGCATCCCCATGGCTTTCCTCGGCGATTGGGATCAGACCGCCCGTTACCGCAAGGGCGACGTCATCCTCTACAACGACGCCCTGTACCAGAGCCTGAAAGCCAAAAACCAGTCTGCCCAACCCGATGTCGCGACCACCTACTGGCGCAAAATCCTGGGCACCGGCACCGGACTCGATGCCGGCCCAGACTGCAGCAAGCCCACCCTGGACGCCAACCTGATCGGCTGCGACTACAGCGCCGACACCAGCTTGAAGGATAAGGACCTGCGCGGTGCCCGGCTGATCGACGCAAAGCTGGCTGGAGACCTGGGCGCCGTCAACCTGGATGGTGCCGATCTGACCGGCGCATTATTTGGAATCTCGGACCAAAAAGATCCGCCCACGGGAACCGGCCTGGTCTTGAAAGGGGGGATCGGCAGCTATTACATCGCCAGCTTCCGCGGCGCCAAACTGAACAACACCGCGACACCGATCTCCCAGACACCCTACGACTTCTCCCTTCACGCCACCGGTGTCGACTTCAGTGGCGCCAATCTCAACAACATCTATTGGCCTGGCGCAAAACTGGACACATCGACCATGACCCACACCTCGATGGTCCGTGCCCAGTTTTGGGATTGCATCTGCACCATGACCAATTTTGCCTACGCCGACATGCGCTGGGCGGTACTGGAGAATGCCAAATTGGATACCGCCGTTTTCTACGGCGCGAACTTGACCCACGCATCCATGACCGGTGTCGATTTGAGCGGGGCCGACTTGACCGGCGCCACACTGACCGGGGCGCTGCTGAGCGTTGGCCAGGCGGCCACCAAACTGGCCGGCGCCACCTTGACGGGAGCCGATCTGACAGGGGCGGATTTCACGGGCGCGGTCGGCGGCGACAGCGTCATTTACGCTGCCACCACCCATTTCGAAGCCACGATCTGTCCCGACGGAACCAAAACCGACGCTGCCGCGGTTCCGACCTGCCAGGGCCATGGGTTCGGCGCTCCCCAAACTCCCCAGTAATCCGCCTCGCTCCTGCGCCTTCTGCCCCGCTCCACGAAAACCGCATCGTCATGGTCCGGTGCTATTGATCAACCAGCGCCAGACCGGTAACAGCCAGGTTCATCCATTTCCCGCCCGAGCGCCCCAAATCCGGCAAACATCGGTCGCGGGCGCTCGCGTATCCCGAAGCCCGGCACGTCTCCTGGCTTCGGCATCCTTCCCGGATCGGCGAAACACCATCCGGCCACCCGCTGGTTCAAATCAACCACACCCCCGGTTCCTGACCGCCCCTCGCTCCACAACCCTATGCCCAAGGGCAAGTTTTTATTGGCCTGATGATTGCTATCGGAGGTTTGCAGAAGACCAGAATCCTCTATTCCCCATGTCGATGAACAAAGCCTTGCGAACCGAACTCCTGATGCGCATCTTCTCCGGCTCCGCCTCCATGGTGGGCGTTTGCATGGCGGGCCTGGGCCTGTTCCACATCATGGATGCCCTCGGCCGCGTCAGCCTGTTCGGCGATGAAATGCTGGCAGCCGATGCCCTGCTGTTCCTGTTGGCCTGCTTCTTCTCGTTCTGGGCGCTGCGCACCGATCATCTGCGCTGGGCGTTGCGCCTGGAAAAGGTGGCGGACAGTCTGTTTCTGCTGGCACTAACCCTGATCGTTCTGGTGTGCGGTGTCTTGGTCTACGCGGTAACCATCACGCCACGACTGGCGTAAGCTAAGCGCCACTCTCTCACCGCCGATTCAACCGGGCCTGCCCATGGCAATCGCTTTTCGAACCACGGTTTTCGCGATCTGCACCCTTTTCTGCCTCAACGCCTGCCATTCGGAAAGCGAGGCTCCGAAACGAACGCCGCCGGCAACGCCCAAGGATCAGGTCTACCTGAGTCCCGACTCGCCCAAGCGCGGCTTCATCAAGGAGGCGCTCGTCGAGCCGACCCGGCGCACGCTTCTGGATCCATTGAGCGGCGCCGTCGCCTACGACGAATCCCGCAGCTCCCGAATCTTTTCCCCGGTCGCAGGCCGGGTGACCGGCGAGATCGCCGCCCTCGGCACTCACGTGCAGGCTGGCGCTACGCTGCTGGTGCTGGACAGCCCGGAATTGGGCCAAGCCCAGGCCGATTACGCCAAGGCGCAGGCTGATCTAGGTCTGGCCGAGCGCGCTTTTCGCCGCAGCAAGGAATTGTTCGAAGGCGGCGTGGCACCCCGCAAGGAGTTCGAACAGGCCCAGGACGATCTCGCCCGCGCCCGCAGCGAGGCGGAACGGACACAGCTGAAGCTTGCCAATCTGGGCGTCCACGATGGCCGCACCGACGACCGCTTCGTCCTGAAGGCGCCGATCTCCGGGGTCGTCACCGAACGCAACGTCAATCCCGGCATGGAAGTCCGCAGCGACCGCAGCGATCCGTTGTTCGTGATTTCCGACCTGGACCGGGTCTGGGTGTTGATGGACGTGTTCGAGAAGGACATCGGGCTGATTCACGTGGGCCAACAGGTGGCCGTCCACGTCCAGGCGTTTCCGGACCAGCGGTTCGTGGGAACAGTCGATTACCTCAGCCAGGTGGTGGACGATGCCTCCCGCACCGTCAAGGTCCGCTGCGTGCTGGCCAACCCGGACCACAAGCTGCTGCCCGCGATGTACGCATCGGTGGAGGTGCTGAGCGATCCCAAGGACACCGCCATCGTGGTGCCCCTCGACGCCCTGTTCACCGAGGGCGAGTCGGACTGGCTGTTCGTTGCGGTCGGCGACGGACATTACCAGAAGAGGCCGGTCAAGGTGGGCCAGCGCCTCAAGGACCGGGCCGTCATCAGCGAGGGTTTGAGCGCCGGCGAGCGACTGGTGGTGGATGGCGCGCTGCTACTTCGTACCGAGGAAGACGCCGAGCAGGATGCGGGGCCAGCGCGGTGATCCACCG
>VEPB01000565.1 GCA_012026715.1 Methylococcaceae bacterium
ACCGGCCTTATTTCGGCCATCCGCCAACGGCTAGTAGCGGTGTGCAGCCGCCGTTCGAATGGCTGATCGACAAGCTGCCTGACTGACTCCTGTTGGCTGTTACCGGAGCAATTGCAGGGCTTCAGTCCGCAGTCAAAGCAAATCCTGGTTTGCAAATAATCCCGGACTACAGCGGATAATTGCAGATTGGCGCCGATGATTGCAGGTTCAGTTGCAGATAGAGCTGGTTAGAGAGTAGGACTTGTGTTATGGCTTCATCGAAGTTAAACATGGATGTTTAGCGACCCCGCCGCGCAGTTGAGTAGCGCAGCGGAGCACGAGCAGGGCGGCGCGCGGCAAGGTTCGCGCCCCAATCAAAGCATTGCCGCCGTAGGGATTTAACCAGCCCGCTCGCCGCTCTTGATCTGGTATTCATAGCCATCACTCCGTTGCAACAGGGTGAACCGTTGGTAAGTGGAGGTGATCTGCGCCGAGGCGGTCTTGATGTCGAAACGCCCATCGGCACGGATCCCGGCGAGCCGCCCGACATGGGTTCCTGAATATTTGCCGGCTGGTTGTTCCAGCCGGACGAGATCGCCGGTCTGGAAGCCGAAGACGCGCTTGCAACGCCCGGCCGCACCGCGCGGGAAGCCGTAACGGTCGGTGCGAACCACTTGCCGAGTGCCGCGTCCGGTGGCCTTGATAGACAGCGGGCGGAAGCCCTGTGGGACGTGCACCGCCGCCCCGGTCTCGCCGACGCAGGCGGCATCGATCCAATGGTCTTTGGGATAGCCCTGGCAGGTGCGGTTGAACTTGGTGCGTCCGCCGGACCAGAAGCCGGTCGGTAGCCCAAAGGTGCGGATCGCGTTGCCGATGGCGTAACGGGTGGCGTTGACGGCGGCGGCATCGCGCAGCGGCGCATTGGCTTGGGTTTGGATGCGGCGCATCTGCTCGGGTTTAGCGGCGAGGAATTCAGCCAGTGGGCGATTGCCCTTGCGGGTATTGCACGGCTCGCAGGCGAGCGTCAAATTGCTGATCCGGTTCGAGCCGCCCTTGCTGCGCGGCTGGATATGCTCGACCTGTAAGGGCACGCCGGTCTTGCCGCAATAGGCGCAGGTGCGTTGCCATTTTTCGAGCAGATATTCGCGAACCTCGGTGCCGGCCAGCGTGCCCTGTTGGTATTCCACGCCCTGGATGCCGGGGTGAGCCAGCGCGTGGGTGTCGAATCGGACGGTTTCGACTTCGGCGGAAGTGATCGGTGTGAATCCGAGCAATCGGCTGTACCAGGTGCGCAGGTTGCCGACACGGGATTCGAGCGAGGGCGGCAGCCAACCGGTGGGGCGGGTGCGGTTCTGGAAGCGGGCAGCGCGGTAGCGGGTATTTCGGCTACGTCGGCCCCGGCGCAGTGCGCGGCGGGCAGCCAGGTTGGCTCGGACAGCCTGGCCGCGGTGCTGGAGGTTGGCGGCCCAGATCACTTGCCGGCCGCTTTGACTCTCAGCGACCAGGGCGATGCCACTGGTTTTGCTGCCCGGATCGGTCTTGAATCCGATGGATTGGGTGTCGCCGTCGGCACGAAACCTCAGGATGATGGTAAAGGGCTGCAACCGGTACACGGCGGCCTTGCCGTCGCGCAGCAGGCGGCGGGCACGGGCCGGGGTGCAGGGCATCAGCGGTTTTTTGATGGAACTTAAAACGAAGACTCGGTTCATGTTTGCTTACGCAACAGTGAAGTAAAGGTTTCCTCGCCCGGAACATGAAGGTCGTTCAGCCGAAGAGTTCGGCCGTGCGCCACGCCGTGCCTCGTCTCTTTTGGCCAGAGAGCTTCGAGCTGGAAAAGCACTCGAAGGTCTGTCGATTTCTCTTCTCTTCATGTCGTCTGCTCTTGCGAGCGGGCTGGTTAAATCACTTGAAACAAATTCACGAGCTGACACGATGTCAGCGAGTCTTTGTTTCAAGGCGGCGATTCAACCAATCCCCAAACGATCGCGCAAGCAGCTCACTGGTTGAAAGGCCACCTATTGCCACAGGAACTCCAGGCGATATACGAAACCCCACGATACGATCTGTTCTTGCTCCATTTTGGGGTGGGAGGTGGGATCAGGACGAAGCTCAGATTGTGGGGCGAGAGTTTCCTTCGCGATGAAGGAAATGAACGACATCCCGACGATTTTTCGATGGAAATTCTCGAGGCGCTGTGGGAATTACTCCAGAAACCGACAGCCCGTCGAACCTCGACCGGGTCTTAACCCGAACCGCCGATCCGAAACGTCCGTCCAGTTCCTTGCCGGCCAGCCGTCGAGCCCGCGGCTGATTCTTCGAGCCGCACGGCGGTACCGGTCGCAACGACCATCAGCATGCCGCCTTTCGACATACCTAGAAATTCGTAATCGACCGACAAACCGACGACTGCGCTTGCGGCGCGCTGCGCGGCGTTCTCGACGATCTGCTGCAGGGCCTGCTGCCGAGCCTTTGCCAATTCCTTTTCGTATCCGCGAGTTCGTCCACCGAAGAAGTTCCGCAGCGATGCGGTCCAGTCCACCAGGAAATTGGCGCCTAGGATGGCTTCGCCGCTCACGATCCCGAGGTATTCAGTGACGCGGTACCCCTCCAAGCTGGACGTCGTGGTCAGAATCATCGACGCCCCCACCGCCGTAGCAGCCGGAACGAAACCAATTCAACCGCAAAGCCGAGTAGCGCTGCCACCGCAACGAACGTCGATCCGGTCAGCTTCAAAATCCAGCCAGCCAACTGCAGGTCGGCGCCGCCGAACACATCGGCCGGAGCCAACCGGAAGCGGGCAAGCGACCAAAAAAACAAGACCAACAAGAAGCAGACTGCGGCAAGGACTGCCGCGAAGGGGGAACGGCGGCGGGAAGCAAAAAACCGCCAAACCGACGCCCTGAGTCCGTGACGGACGGAGTAATAGGACCGCATTGGGAATCCTCATTTGATTTAAGCCGGGCGCTTCGAGTCTTTCATAAATTTTTGAGTTTGTCTCACCGAATAAATGACGAATTTAGGTGAGCTAAACGGCAACAAATCCGCTGAAAAATCAGGAACAATGGATCTGCCCATTTTATGGAGGAGCCATGGAACCTGTCACCATTCCGAAGTATGTCGACGACCCGATCACACTATTGGTGTGGAGCGCAGATGAGTTTGTCCCGGCCGTAATGATGCTCATGTTGGGGATGTTTATCGGGCAACTGACCATTACCTTGCTACTGTCTCTTGTGGTCATCAAGTTCTACCGCCGCTTCCGCGACAATCGGCCCGATGGTTATCCCCTGCACGCGGGGTACAGCACCGGAGTGGTCTTCGGGAAGGCCACCTCGATCACCAATCCGTTCATTCGAGAGTACCTCCCATGAACATGGCCTTCTTCAAGCGTACTTGGGATGGCGTGAACGCGGAAAACCGCTTCCAACGCTCCGTCATTCTCGGGCTGATCGTCACCAACGTCATCACGGCGGGACTGGCTTGGCGGACCGAGCGGTCTGTGGTCCTGGTTCCGCCGGATATGAGTGCGGAAGTAGAACTGACCCGAAATGCCGCTTCCAGTCGGATGCTGGAGGCCTGGGGACTGTATTTGGCTGAGCTGCTAGGCAATGTCACCCCGCAGAATGCCGACTTCATCAAGCAGGTCATCTCACCGTTGCTCGCTGCAGAGATCTACCGCAGCGTGATCGATGCGATGGAAGAGCAAATCAAGGACATCAAGCTCGACCACGTAACCACCAGCTTCAAACCTCAGCACGTGCTCTACGAGCCCGAAAGTCGAAAGTGCTTCGTCTCCGGGGACATGAATACCGTCGGCCCCAATGGCAAGGGCGAATCGCGCGGAAGGACCTACGAGTTCGTCCTGTCCATCCGCAATTATCGTCCGCGCCTGGAGCACATCGACGTGTATCAGGACGAGCCCCGGACGTTGGACCGGCTCAAACAAATGCAACAGAACAATGGAGCTAGCTCGTCAACGACCCCTCCCTGAAGGGAGAGGCTTGGAGAGGGAAACCAAACCGAGCTTGCGTTGACCAGGGGGCCAGCCATGGCAGCCGCGCTGGAACAGGC
>VEPB01000260.1 GCA_012026715.1 Methylococcaceae bacterium
ACCGCGCGGATCACGTTCAAAGCAGCCCGCTACCGTCCTGGCTGCGCCAATGACTGGCTGGCGCCTACGCGGGGGTCGTCGCGCATCCGTCCCTCCTTCAGCGCAATTGACGGACTAGGGATTTGCCGGCGGCTTTTGGGATAGCGGCATTTCTTGGGAACCCCAAGGGCCTGGCAGCTTGGGCGGACGAGCCTCTGTATCCGGTTGCAGGGCTTGTTTGTCCGGCTGCCGCACCTGGAGCGGCGCAATCGTCGGGCTCAGCGTCGGTTCGCTGCGGCCGATCATCCATCGGCGTGGTTCCAGTTCGGTGAACATGTAGCCAGACACGTTGAGGTCGCCATCGTTGTCCTCCCACGGCGCTACCCAAACCCGCATCACCCGCGACGGACTGCGAATCGGCGTGGGATCGTCGATCCGTGGAACCGCCGCCGCAGCCCCGGCGGCGGCCGGTGAAACCGGCGGTTTGGCCGGCGTGCTGGGTGATTTAATCTGATCGGTGGCCTTGTACGCCTGGACCGCTGACATACAGGTCGGGTCATCGGGCATGCCCTTACAGCCGTATTTGGTGGAGCAGCCGGCAAATAGGGTGCTGGTCAGCACGAACAGTAATGCCATGAATGCTTTGTTCATAACTCACTCTCATCATGCAGGATTGGTCGAATCGAGCCGGATTAGCCTCATGTCACCTTCCGCGGCTAGCTGGAGGTGTTGGCGGATTTCGAGATGGGTCCCTGAGGAAAAACGGGTCTGTTCATTCTTGTGTGGAAACCGAGTGAAGCCGTCAGGCATGGGCGGAGACTAAGGGAGGAGCCGGCAGATGGGAGGGTTTGCCGGTGGTCAGGTAAATAATGTTCAGCAAATGGCGCAGGTTGCGGAAGCCCCGGGCACGGACGATGGCGGCCTGCACTTGGCTGTTGATGGATTCGGCTGCCGCATTGGTCAGCTTGTGGTCATAGCCCGCCAGAATGCCCGGCAGGTGGTCCTTCAAGGTTTTTCCCAGTTTCTTGAAGGGCTCGAGCCGGCTGCGCCTGGCCCAACTGATCCAGGCCCGGTAGAGAGGTTCCGGTGGTTCGCCGGCACTAGCTCGCCGATGGTTTTCCTTGAAGCGCTCTTTCATGCGCCACGCCCTGGCGGTCTTCAGCCCGGAGCGTTGTAGCCAGTGCATGTCGTTGATCTGTTTGTGTGTCCAGTCCGCCGGCGCTTTCAAGGTGCCCCAGCGCGTCCCTTTGAGGTCGGGTACGTCCTTCACCTCCGCGCGCCGTACCGCCTCCAGGGCTTCGTGCACGAGTTTGGAGACATGGAAGGCGTCGAAGCACCACGCCGCCTTGGGGAAGGCTTGGCTCGCCCCCGCCCGGTATGCTTTCGACAGGTCCATGGACACCGCACTGACGGCTTCGGCCTTCCCTCCATGGGCCAGGAAATCGGTCTTGAAGGACTCGAAGGTCTGGGCATCCCGGCCCGCGGTGCCGAACAGCACGCGCCGCCCGGTCGCGTCGTGGAACAGGCTGATAAAGCCAATGGAACGCCCCACGTGCTTTTCATCGACCCCGATGCGCGTCACCTCGCCATGGGATTCCAGGGACCGTGCCGCCTCCACATGCACGTTCAGCGCTTGCCAGATGCGCCCCGCCGACACGCCGAACAGCTTGGCGATCTCGGCAATCGGCAGTTTCCTCGCCAAAGCCAGCACCAAGGCATCCATCAGCAGCGTGAAACCACTCCCCGTCCGCGCCCAGGGCACCGCCACCTGGGTCGTCTTCTGGCAGCCATCGCAGCGCACCCGCGGCACCTTCGTATGCAGATAGGCTTTGTACTGGAAGAAATGCAGATGCTGCCACGTGCGTTCAAGCCGGTCATGGATCGGCTGTTCCGCTTGCCCACAACAGGGACAAGCCAAGCGTTTGGCTCGGCAAACCAAATCGAAGTGGATTTCCCCCTGCTCAGGCGCGAACCGGATGTCCTCCACTTCCCACGGCGATTGCAGACCCAAAGCAACGGTAAACAGGGCGGTAGAGTCCATAACGTTCCGTTCGCGCATCAAATTCAAAGCGGGGTCAAGAGTAGCGGATCATCCACACGATTTCGAACAGCGCCGGAAAAACAGTTCCGAATCTTTGGCATCGAGAAAATAAATAGCGCGAATATCACTTCGACCGCTAATTTCAACAGCATAACGACCAATCGCTGGATGCTATCGGGCGTGTTCATGGATGGATCGAAAAAGTGCTTAATGTCAGGGATATCAAACAAGAAAACCATCAATGCGGTCCAAAACGCCATAGCAGGTATTAGCAAAAGGATTGTGTTGATAAGGTTTCCAATACACCGGATCACTTCAACCAGTTGTTGACGTGCAATTCGAGGGTCTTGTAAAACGCTGAGTTGTATCGCCGCATAATCAGCGTCGCTGATCTGCGCAACGGCCACCCGATTGAGCAAGATTTGCCAAGGGACGCTGTCGTGTTGTTGAATTCGAGCCAGATACTTTTCCTCGGTCTCGCTGACTAGGTAATCAACCCCAAGAGCTGCGACGATTCCGATAAGAGCTGCCGGCCATAACCCGATCCAGCCAGAGCTCAAATCGCAAAAGATGAGCCCTACAACGATGGCAATCAGGCTCGCTCCGACGATCAGCTCAATTCGTAGCACCGCATCGCCAGTACTCCGAAAAAATGGCATTTGATTATTCGTGTCGAGAGGTTTCATCAGGGTTCCCGCCAAAGGTTTGTGTTCATTTATCGAATTGAACGGTCATAGACCGTTCCGGGGCCTTGAAACTTCGTCCAACCTCGATCAAGAAATGTCTGCCGCAGGCCTCCAGATACTGATCCATCACCGTGTTGAGTACCGCCTGCATCCCTTGGCCTGCGTTCGTAAACGGGTTTTCCTCACAAGAGCGTGCGGTGTCCATTACTTCTTCTCCGAAGGTGAGGCGATGAGATTGAGTAGATCGGGAACGGTTGCAGTAGCGGCCTTTGCTTGAGCAGGCGTGTTCTCCAACCAGGCCTTCAGGTCGCGCGGCGCTCCCTTGAAGGTCCGGCCATCCGGCGCAATCAGGAAGGGCACGGAGGTGATGTCGAACATGTGGGCGGTGACGAAGGCCTTCTGCCGTGCCGTCTTGTCACAATTCCCGTCCTTCGGTACCGCGTCGTAGGCATGCGTCATGAGGGCATCACGGGCCTGATCAGGGGCGCTGTGCCGGAGGCACTCCAGCCGTACCACGAGATCCTGTGACTCTCTTCCGAGGATCGGGATCGTGACGAGCCGGAAGGTGTAACGGTCCTTGAGCGGCGCCATGGCATCCTGCACGGTTTTGCAGTGGGGGCATTGGGGGTCCACGAAGACCACGACCGGTTCGGTACCGGTACCGATGTCGATCGGACCTAGATCGTCCAGCTTGAGCTTCATCTTGCTCAAGTCGATCCGGTTGACGACGGTATCGACTTGTTCCAGTTCGCTGATCTGTTCCCGGTTCCACATGTCCATCATGGTTCCGGTGAACACGAAGCGCCCGTTGTTCGACATGAAGAAGGTTCTGCCGTTGGCTTTCACCATTTGCAGACCAGAAACGGGTATGGCCCGCATGCCGTCGAATTTCACGGTTTCGGCGATATCGCTCAGGGTCTGCTGCACATCGCCCGCCTTATTCTCGGCGAACGTTATTCCTGCCCAGGAGGCGAGCAGGAGGGCGAATACAGTTTTTCGGGTATCCATGCGAAAGGTCCTCTTAATGCGCTTAGCGCGATGCGGTACGGGTCGGATCGCTCGCGCCGTGGAGCTTGAGCGAGGTACCCCGCTGGACGACGAATTCGATCCGACGGGTCGTGTCGATCTCGATGACCGGGAAGGTTTCTTCGGCCAGGTCCATATAAAAGTGGGAAAGGCGATCCATGGCGTAACCGGCGCCCCGAAGCGCCCCGCCCTCCATGCCGGCTTGGCTGAACGACTGTTGAAAGGGCGTTGTGGCGACGCCTGCCGGCCCCGCCAGAGCCAACACCTGGGTCTGGCTGCGGCCAAAGGCGTCACTGAAGCCCCGCAGGAATCCGGCGGCCAGGGCATTGGCCAGAAGTGCGCCTTGTTTGCTGACCACCCTGCCCCGCAATCCGAGTTTGCCGTCCTCACCGACCGCGTAGGCATCAATCGGCACCTCAATCACGCCGCCGTCGTCGCGGACACAGGAGAGGGTTTCGGCGCGGATGTATGCGCGTTCGGCACTGATGTCACCGTAGCCGGAGGACACCAACATGCATTCCCGGACATCGGCCTTGAAGCGATTGGGCAGGATGGCCTGATCCTTGAGCCGAGCGAGTACCGGGTACGGTTCCTTGCGGGCACTCTTGCCGGTGGGAGCGTCGAGACCGTTCAACAGGTTGCCGGACAGGATTGTTCCTGCCGGAATAAACACATCCTCGTCCCGGTTCCCGGCTTTCTGCGCGGTGGCAAGGAGCTCGTTGGTCGGAGACTTCGGGCCTTCCTGCTTGATGATGCGGATCGACAGCGGCTGTTTCTGCCCGGCAGTCCCTGCAGTTTGCCCGGCGGCAGTCCCTGCCGGCGCGACTCCGCCGTATGGAACCGCCGGCGGCTTGGCGAAGAGGCTGTCCAAGTCCGAGGCAGGCTTGGGAATTGGCGTGGGCTTCGGTGCCCGGTCTTTTTGCTGCGCAGGAAGCACTTCGGACGGGGGCGCTGCACTGGGTTTGTTGAGGTTGTCGATCTGTGCCCGAAGCGAGGCGATCTCCTCCTGATGGACTGCATTCTGGTCAGCCGATAAGCGCTCGAGACGCTCCTCGTCCGATAACCGTTGACGCTTTTGTTCTTCCTCCAGAGCCGCCAGCCTGCGGGTCATCTCTTCGTTGTGCTGGTTTACCGTCCGCAGTTGGGCCGCTAGCCCGTCGATGCCGAGAGAACGGGGATCCGTATCCGTCAAAATGTGCCGGACGACCGACTGCTTGTCCGTCTTCGCGGGCTCGGGATTCGGCATTACGGAAGATATCGCGGCGATCACGCCGACCAGCGCGGTAAAGATGGCGCCGACCGACAGAACCCGTTGACTGGTCGCGCCGAGACGGCCCCAGCTGGCGAGGATGCGGTCCTTCATGGCTGGCTGCTCCCCATCAGCAGGGAGGGCCGTGCGGTCTGGTCCTCATCGCTGGGCCGCCGGATCACCACGTACAGTTCGGTGCTGCCACCGGGGGACAGAACGGGGTTGGGCCATGCAGCAACGGCTACGACGTCCCCTGCCCCATCAACACAGGAACGCTCGTCAATTTCCGTTTCCTGTGCACCGGTGTTTTTGGCTACCCCAACCAACAGAATCAGGTCGCGGCCTTCGAAGGCCTGTCCGGTCTGAGTGGTCAGGCCCGGCTGCGTGCAGCTGATGCTTTCGCCGAATCCCGGGGTCCGCATCGCGTAGCCGGTCGGCTGTCGGCCGAGAGCCAGCGCACGCAACGTCTTTTTGAGATGGGTAATGTAATCCTGCGCGTTCGAGGCGAGGCTCGATCCGTGGTCTCGCGAGGACTGCAGCACGTTCAACTTTTTGTAATGGGCCTGGTCCAGGACCAGCCGGATTTCATGGGGGGGAATCCGGCGTGGCGCGAGGGTGATGGACAGGGCGAGATCTTCCGTGTCGCCCGGCGTGATATAGAGCGTGACCGGGGATTCTTCCTGGGTGGCGACGTAGAGCACGTTGCCTTCGACCAGGGTGGTCGCCGCGCTGACCGTCCGCACTTGCGGATGATCGAACGGTGTCACGATGCGGTTCAGATGCCCGACCGCAACCGGGATGACTTCGGTGATGCCAGGGGCAATCTTGACGGTCTGAGGCCCGGACGACGACGGCGTACTCGATGCTTCGCGGCGCGACTCGGCCAGCACGGAGGCGGGTACCGCAGGCAGATCTGCCGTCGCAAGTTCTTCCTCGGCGCGAATGCCCGAGGCGAATGAACACAGCAGCAGAATGGCGAACGCCAGAATGGGAGAGGTTGCGTTCATCGTTGACTCCGCGAGAAACCCCGCCCTTCAGGCCGGGGAGGGATAGGGGGCCGCGCGTTAGCGCTGCGAACTCGTCTCGTAGGCATAGCCGTCTCCATGTTGCAGGACGATACAGTTTCGCCAGCAGATGCCCTGGCGCGTCTGGGTTCCGATCCGAATGTTGAAGGAGCCGGTCGCACGCACTGCGACGCGGCCGATCCATGTCCCGGCATGGACCCCTTCGGCGACGACTGCGCGGACCAGATCCCCGGTCTGAAAGCCATAATGCCGCTTTTGCCGAGTCAGATGGCCGCGGGGGAATCCGTGCGCGGTCAGCCGCGTGCGTGAGTACGCGCCGCGCCCGGTGCAGCGGATTGCCAGCGTCGGACGCTGCCAGTTCGCAACGCGCCCGACCACGCCGACGCAAGCGGCGTCGAGCGCGTGGGTCTTGGGGATGTCGAGCCGGCTGCGGTTCCATTTCGTGCGCCCGCCGGTCGCGCATTCGACCGGCAGGCCGGTTGCACACAGCATCCGCCAGAGCGCCCAGCGCGTCGCGTTCATCGCGGCGGCACCGTCAAGCGGCTTTTGCAGGTTCGCCTGGATCCGCGCCAGCCGCTTCGGATCGTGGGCCAGGAACGTCTCAACGGCCTGCGCGTCCTTGCGTCGGTTGCACGGCTCGCAGGCCAGCGTCAGGTTCGACACGCGGTCCGAGCCGCCGCGCGACCGGGCGATGATGTGCTCGATCTGGAGCGGCACGTCCCGCGCGTCGCAGTAAGCGCAGCTCCGCTCCCACTTCTCCAGCAGATATTCGCGAATCTCGAACCCGGCGAGGGTGCCTTGCTGATAGGCGATGCCGCCCTTCGCAGCGACTTCCGGCGCCGCGAGCGCGTGCGTGTCGAACCGCACCCGTTCCATTGCGACTTGAGACACCGGCACGAACCGGCGGTAGCGCGCAACCCACGAGACCACCGTCTCGACCCGGTGTCGCAGTGACGGCGCGAGCCAGCCTTTCGGCTTCCTGCGGTTGTCGAACCGCGCCGGGCGATACCGGAGGTTCTTGCCTCGCCGCCGCCGCCGGAACGCGGCCCGCTGGCGCATCGCCGCCCGGATCGCCCGGCCCCGGTGCGGCAGTTCCGCGAGGTGCAGGACGTGATGCGTCGGTTCGGCGTTGCCCTCCTCCACCCGCGCCAACGCCATGCCGGTCGTCGTCGCGCCGGGATCGAGCTTGACCACGACCGGCTGCACCACGCTTTCCGCCTGCGTCCGATCCACCAGCCGGATGGTGAACGGAACCAGCCGATGCACCCGTGCCCTGCCGCGCTCCAACATCCGCCGCGCCCGTTTCTCCGAGCACGGCATCAGCGGCTTCTTTCGTTTGTCCAATACGAACACGCTCAACTTGATCTCCTCTTCTGTAGTTCGGGCCTTACGGCCCCTGGTGACGCGGGCTTGCGCCCATCTCCCCTCGGGGTTGCGAGGAACCGGCTTGGCCTTGCGGCCTGTCCCGCCCCGTTTCGTGCCGAAACCCTGGGCTTGTCTGCTGACGGGACTTCCAGAGCGCCGAACTGAGGAAGCATCCGGCGGTGGGTTTGTGCCTGTTCCAGCGCGGCTGCCATGGCTGGCCCCCTGGTCAACGCAAGCTCGGTTTGGTTTCCCTCTCCAAGCCTCTCCCT
>VEPB01000540.1 GCA_012026715.1 Methylococcaceae bacterium
GTCCAGGGATTCCTCCACGGCGGCGTCGATGAAGCCGCAGGTGTTCACCACCACCAGGTCGGCGTCACGGTATTGTGGCACCAGGTCATAGCCTTCGGCGCGGAGCTTGGTGAGGATGTGTTCGCTGTCGACCAGGGCCTTGGGGCAGCCGAGGCTGATGAAACCGATGCGGGGTGTGGTCATATATAAGCAGTAAGGCAAAATGGGTGCACGACAATAGAAGAAGCTGGATTGTCGAATCAAGACCAATCAGTCTGGAATAATGCTCTGCGGGGGCAGGCAGCGTAAAGGCGATAGCGATGCTGGTTCACGACGACGTATCTGCCCAAGGCTGTCGGCAACCTTTGCTGATGGAGTCGCGATAAAATCAACGCCCTGCAACCCGGAGTTTCTCGATGCGGATTGATCGGCTTTACCTCAAGAACTTCAAAGGCTTTGCCGAGCGCGAATTCACCTTCACGCCGCAGTTCAACCTCCTGGTGGGCGTTAACGGGACCGGGAAGACCACCGTGCTGGACGGTCTGTCAGTAGCTGTCGGCAGTTGGTTTCTAGGGCTGCGGGGTTATGACAGTCGCCATATCTTGCCCGACGAAGCTCGGTTAGCCGCCCATAGCTTCGACAGCGAAATTCGGTTTGAGCAGCAGTTTCCGGTGATTGTGCGTGCCTCTGGAAAAGTGACGATCCTCGAGAACAGGACGTGGGAGCGGACTCTCACGGGCAGGTCGGGTCGAACTACGACGCAAGGTGCCCGTCAGGTAAAGGAAATTGCGGCGACAAGTGACCGGTTAGTACGTGAGGGTAAGGATTTGGACCTTCCGTTGATCTCTTACTACGGCACCGGTCGATTGTGGCTTGAACCTCGGCAGGCCAAGCAGGACGCTCAGGTGAAGAATCCGGAAAAACTGGTGTCGCAAGCCGAGCTTTCGCGATTGGATGCATACCGGACCAGCGTCGATCCACGGCTTTCCGTACGTGATCTTATGCGCTGGATTGCCCGGCAGTCCTGGATCAGCTATCAGCAGGGTCGCGAGTCCACGGTATTCCAAGCGGTTAAATCTGCCCTCGTCGGTTGTGTCGAGGGGGCCGAAAATCTGTACTTCGATCCTCACCGGGGCGAAGTCGTTGTCGTTATTGCCGACCAGGGCGCCCAACCCTTCATGAATCTGAGCGATGGCCAGCGCAGCATGTTGGCCCTGGTCGGTGATCTCGCGCAGAAGGCCGCAAAATTGAATCCACAGTTCGGCGACAAGGTGTTGGAGGAGACCTCGGGTGTTGTGCTGATCGACGAACTGGACTTGCACCTGCACCCGCGCTGGCAGCGCCGCGTCATCGAGGATTTGCGGCGTACCTTCCCCAAGATGCAATTTATTTGCACAACCCATTCGCCCTTTCTCATCCAGTCTCTGCGTTCCGGCGAGGAATTGATCATGCTGGAGGGTCAGCCGACGGCGCAGCTCGGCAATCTGACGCTGGAAGAGATTGCGCGGGGCATCATGGGTATACCGAACCCCGACGTGAGCCAGCGCTACGAAGCAATGAGGCAAGCGGCACGGGATTATCTGGAGACGCTGGATCTGGCCGCGGCGGGCCCTGATGCGAAACTTGCCGCGTTCAAGCAGCGCCTGTCCGACACGATCGCGCCTTTTGCCGACAACCCGGCATTTCAGGCGTTTCTGGAGATGAAACGAGCCGCAAAGCTCGGAGAGTAAGCTGTGCGTCCGGTCAGGAGAGGGCCGTCGCCGGTTACCAAGGATTTCGACGATTACACCAAGGCCTTGCCCGATTTGATCGCGCGCATTGGCCGATACTGCAGCTATTGCGAACGTCCCATACTCACTCAGCTCGCTGTCGAACACATCCAGCCCAAGAGTCTGCCCCACTATGAACACTTGCGGGGGCGTTGGGAGAATTTTCTGCTCAGCTGCGTCAACTGCAACTCCACCAAAAAGGACAAGGATGTTCAATTGTCCGCGATTCTATTGCCTGATCGGGATAATACCTTCGCTGCTTTTACCTACCGGGCTGATGGCAGCATAGTCCCGGCTGCGGGGTTAGCCGATCCGGTCAAACAGCAAGCACAAGACACGCTGGCGCTGACTGGCTTGGAGAAGCGCCCCGCCGATGCACTGGATGAGAACGGCAAACGTGTCGCCATCGACCGTGTTTCCCGACGTATGGAGGTTTGGGCCATTACGGAGGATGTACGGGCGGATTTGTTGGCTGATACCGACAACGCGGCGCTTCAGAGAGCAGCCATCCGTACGGCGCAGGCAAGCGGCTTTTTCAGTATCTGGATGAAGGTGTTCGAAGGCGAACCGGCGATGCGGAATCGGTTGATTGATGCGTTTGGGGGTACCCGCGCAAGCGGCTGTTTTGATGCCGCGACCGGCGCGAGCGTCTCGCCGGCACCGAATCCTGATGGGCTGCCGGATGGCGGGAAAATCTGATCCACCGATTCTCCGCTGGACTCCCTCTATGGATTAAGGTACCGATTCTTCAACCGCACATACCCATCCCTGGAGAACTCCAGAAACTCCAGTTCCGATTCCTTCAAGGGGCGCGACGGTTTGGCGGGCGAGCCGACATAGAGGTGGCCGCTTGCCAGGCGCTTGCCCGGCGGCACCAGGCTGCCGGCGCCCAGCATGACCCGGTCTTCCAGGATGGCACCGTCCATGACGATCGCACCGGTACCGATCAGGCACAGGTCGCTGATCTGGCAGCCGTGCAGTACGGCGCGGTGGCCGACGGTGACTCCCGCGCCGATGATGAGCGGATGGCCGTTTTCGTTGTAGCGGCTGCGCTGGGTGACGTGGAGCACGCAGCCGTCCTGGACGTTGGTGGCGGCGCCAATGCGGATCCGGTGGACATCGCCGCGGACCACGGTCATGGGCCAGATGGACGCGTCGTCGGCCAGCTCCACGTCGCCGATGACCAGGGCGGTGTCGTCCACGTAGACGCCGTTGCCGAGGGTCGGATGGATGTCGCCGTATGCTCTGAGGGTCACGCGGGTCGGGGTCTATACTGTTCGGGTCATTGCTTCCTTGCGAGGAAATCGTCATGAGCGTCGCCGGATTCGTCGGCTTCGGCAGCATCGTCGTGCTGCTGCTTTACCTCATCCTGATCTATAACCGGCTGGTCAATCTCAAGCATGATACCGCAAAAGCCTGGTCCAACATCGACGTGCTGCTGAAGCAGCGCCACGACGAGTTGCCCAAATTGGTGGAGACCTGCAAGCAGTACATGCAGCATGAACGGGAGACGCTGGAACGGGTGATGCAGGCGCGGGCCGGCGTGTTTGCGGCGCAGCAGGCCAGTGATCTGGGCTCCCTCGGCAAGGCCGAAGGCCAGCTGCGGCAGGGACTGACGGCTCTGTTCGCGACGGCGGAGTCCTATCCGGACCTCAAGGCGGACCAGTCCTTCCGCCATCTGGAGGCGCGCATTACCGGCCTGGAGAATGCCATCGCCGACCGCCGCGAGTTCTACAACGAGACCGTCAACAACAACAATGTCCGGCTGGAGGAGTTTCCCGACGTGATCGTCGGCCGGCTGTTCGGTTTCAAGCCTTTCCATTTGCTGGAATTCAGCGAACAGGAAAAGGCCGATGTCGATCTTCAGGCGCTGTTCCGCTGATCGTTCGTGGCGCTGCTCGATTCCACCGCTCATCTGCTTCGGCTCGCCTCGCCCGGCGGGTTCTGGACCACTGCCGTGTTGCTGGGAGCGGCGGCGTTGGCCCTGCTGTACCTGGCCTTTCGCGCGCTGCGGCGCTCGCGCATGATGGAAGACCTGCCCACCTCCAAGCTGCGCTCGGCTGCTCAAGGTTATGTGGAACTGGAGGGCTGGGCGCGGCTGATGCCGGGGGAGCCGATCATCGCGCCATTGAGCGGCTTGTCCTGCGCCTGGTACCGTTATCGCGTGGAGCGCCGGGACCAGAGCCTCGACCCGAACGACCGGAGAAGTTCGGATTGGCACACCGTGGAAAAGGGCGTCAGCGAGGCGATCTTCCTCCTGGAAGATGGGACCGGCCGCTGCATCGTCGATCCGGAAGGCGCCGAGGTCACGCCGTCAGTGCGGCTGTGCTGGCGCGGCCAGACCGAGCGGCCCGGCACCGCGCCGCTGGAAACCGGCTTCATCGACCGGTTTCTGGCTTCCGGTCCCTACCGCTATACCGAGGAGCGCATTCACGAGCGCGACCATCTTTACGCGCTGGGGCAGTTCGTCGGGCTGGGCGATGCGGAGGCGGCGAACTTTTCCGAGGAAGTCAGGGATATCCTGGCGACCTGGAAACGCGATCAGCCGGCTTTGTTGCGGCGGTTCGACGCCAACGGGGACGGCCGCATCGACCTGGCGGAGTGGGAACAGGCCCGTGACGCCGCCGAGCGGGAGGCCATGCAGCGACGCCGGGATCAACCGCCGCCACCGGAGTTCAATCTGCTGAAGCGTTCGCCTTACGGCAAGCCGTTCGTGCTTTCCACCGTTTCCCAGCAGCGGCTGATCCTCCGCAACCGGCGCTGGTTCGCGGTGTTTCTGGTCGGGGCTGTTGGGTTGGCTGGAGCTCTGGCGTGGGCGATTGCCGTGCGGTTGGCCTGAGTTCGCCAGATCAGGGCGTCAGTCCCGCCAGCACTTTGGCCATATCCACCCGGTCCCGGTAGACGACGAAGGCCGAAACGTCGCGCCGTTCCGCCATGGCCACCAGGCCGATGCCTTTGGCGAGGAAGCGGTACTGGACATCGGAAACCGCGGCGGGGCCGATCTCGCCGTTGAAATCGGCTTTCAGCAAAATGGTGTCGAACTGTCCGGCCGGGACCCGAACCCGGTAATCGCCGAGGTGGCGCAGGGAGACTTTTAGCTTGCCCTGGTGCTGGACGAGGTCCGGATGCTCCCGGTCCAGTACCTGGACCGCCATGTCCAGCACGGTTTCGCCGCCGGCCTGAAGCCCTGCCGGTAGAAACGGTTCGGCCGGGCTGTAGCGCGTGAGGGCATTGGTGTGACGGTCCTCGATGCCCGCCATGACCAGGCTGCGGTCATCCAGCAGGCGCAATATGCCGGTTTCGTCCCGGCTCAGCTGGTAACTCCAGGCCTCCGCCCCCAGTGGCGAGGCGCGATGGGTTTCCAGGTTTCCGGTGTCCTCTCCCCGCAGGATGCGGAATCTGCCGGTTGTGGCACGGTAGGGAAGAAATTCGGCCGGATCGGTGATCGGGGACGCCGGCAGGGCGGTATCGAGCAGACCGGGGCCCAATGCGGACTCGATGGCGCTGCGGTCTTCCAGCGAGACCAGGGACGCCGCTGCCTCGGTCGGCTGCGCGGGAACTTCGGCTGCCGCCAGCCAAAGAGCCAACGGCAGGCAGTGGATCGGCCGCAGCTGCGGACCGCGAGGCAGGGTTTCAGGCCGCGATGCCGTTGTGGCGCAGCAGCGCATCGATTTGCGGTTCGCGGCCGCGGAAGTCGACGAACAAGTCCATGGCCTTGACGCTGCCGCCCTTCTCCAGGATTTTTTCCATGAAGGCACGGCCGGTCTGGGGATCGAACACGCCGTTTTCCTCGAACATCGAGTACGCGTCGCTGCTCAGGACTTCCGCCCACTTGTAGCTGTAGTAGCCGGCCGCGTAGCCGCCCGCGAAGATATGGGCGAAGCTGTGGGCGAAGCGGTTGAAGTCCGGTGGCTCGATCACTGCGGTTTGCTTGCGCACCTCGTCCAGCACGGCATAGATGCGCCCGCCCCGCTCCGGTAGATAGTCGCGGTGGATGCGGAAATCGAACAGGCTGAATTCCAACTGCCGCACCATGGCCATGCCCGACTGGAAATTGCGGGCCGCGGTCATCTTGTTGAACAGATCGTCGGGCAACGGTTCACCGCTCTGGTAATGGCCCGACAGCAGATCCAGCGCCTCCCGTTCCCAGCAGAAGTTCTCCATGAACTGGCTGGGCAGTTCCACCGCATCCCACTCGACCCCGTTGATGCCGGAAACGCCCAGGTAATCGACCCGGGTCAGCATGTGGTGGAGGCCGTGGCCGAATTCGTGGAACAGGGTCAGCACCTCGTCGTGGCGCAACAGAGACGGATCGTCGCCCACCGGCGGGGTGAAATTGCAGGTGAGGAAGGCCACCGGGGTCTGCACGCCGGTTTTGGTGCGGCGCCGGCTGATGCAGTCATCCATCCAGGCGCCGCCCCGCTTGCGGGGGCGGGCGTAAAGGTCGAGGTAAAAGCATCCGCGCAGTTCGCCCTCGGGGTCGTGGATCTGGTAGAAGCGGACGTCGGGATGCCACACGTCCACCCCCTCCTTCTCTTCGATATGCAGCCCGTACAGCTTTTCGGTGACCGCGAACATGCCGGCGACCACCCGCGGCGCCGGGAAGTAGGGCTTGACCTCTTCTTCGGAGAGGGTGAAGGCGCGTTGCTTCAGCTTCTCGGAGTAATAGGCGAGGTCCCAGCTCTCCAGCTTCTTGAGTCCGTGGTGCTGGCGGGCATAGCCCTGGAGTTCGGCGAAATCCTTGCGGGCCACCGGAAGCGAGCGCCGCGACAGATCCTGGAGGAATTCCATCACCGAGTCGGTGAAGCGGGCCATCTTCGCCGCCAGGGACAGTTCCGCGAAATTGGCGAAGCCCAGCAATCGGGCTTCCTCATGGCGCAGCGCCAGGATGCGCTCCATGACCTCGCCGTTGTCCCATTGCCTGGGATTGGGACCCCGCTCCGAGGCGCGGGTGCAGTAGGCCCAGTACAACTCGCGGCGCAGGTCGCGGTCGTCGGCATAGGTCATGACGGCAATGTAGGAGGGAAACTCCAGGGTAAACACCCACCCTGGCAGGTCCTTGGATTCAGCCGTTTGCCGGGCCAGATTGAGGGCGGTCTCGGGGATACCGGCCAACAGACTGGGGTCGATGATATGTTTGAACCAGCCCTGGGTAGCGTCCATCAGATTGTCCTGGAAACGGCTGCCCAGGTTCGACAGTTCCAGCGCGATTTCCTTGTATCGCGCCTTCTGCTCGGGCGGCAGCGCGACTCCCGACAGTCGGAAGTCTCGCAGGGTGTCTTCGATGTTCTTGCGTTGGGCCTGGTCGAGATGCCGGAACTCCCCGCTTTCCGCCAGCGCCTGGTAGGCCTGGAACAGGGCTTCGTTCTGGCCCAGTTCGGTGCGATATTCGCTGAGCAGCGGCAGGCAGCCGTTATAGGCTTCCCGCAGTTCATCGGAATTGGCCACCGAATTGAAGTGGCTCACCGGCGACCAGGCCTTGTGCAGCCGGTCCTCCAGCTCTTCCATCGGGGCCACCAGCGTTTCCCAGGCGTAGGGTCCGCCGCTTTCCAGCAGGGCCGCGACCGCCTTGCGGTTGTCGTCCACGATCTGCCGGATGGCCGGAACGGCATGCTCCGGCTGGATGTGGGAAAACGGCGGCAGGTCGTAGGGTTCCAGCAACGGGTTGGACATGGGTGGCTTGCGGGTTCAGATGTCGAACAGTTTCAGGGACTGGTTGATCTTGTCTTTGGCGTCGTGCAGAACTTTGAGGGACAGCTCCGGCGTCAGTTCGCCGTCCACCAGCTTGCTGCAGGCCGGTACCGAGTTGATGGCAGGGATTTCGCTCATGCGCGGTGTCCCGATATACCGGTGCAACTTGGAAAGCATGACGATGTCGCCAAGGTCGATTTGCGGCCCGCTGTCCTCCAGCCATGACTCGGCGCGGTGGGGAATATCCACCAGTTCGGGCGAGAAATCCAGCCGGGTCAACAGAAAGATGCCCAACGGTTCCCGGATGTAGGGCAAGGCCTGGTCGATTTCTTCGGTCTTCCAGTACTCCCGCGGGAAGTTCTCGGCGAAGTGCAGGAACGGTACGATGCCGATGTCGGCCACCAGGCCTGCCAATTGGGCTTCCTGAGGATTCACCCCGCCGTTCTCGGAGGCCAGCACCCAGCACAAACAGGACAAATGCAGGCTTTTTTTCCACTCGGCGTGCAACAACTGGCTAATGTAGGGGTCGCGGCATTGAAAGATTTGCCGCAGGCTGTAGCTGATCACCAGGGTGCGGGTCGCCGACAGGCCCAGTCGGGTGACCGCATCCTGGCAGGTGGTGATGGGCGCCACCGGGAGATAGAGTGGGCTATTGGCCACGTGGATCAGCTTGGCGGCGATGGCAGGGTCCATCTGGACGATGCGCGCCACTTCCTCCATGGTCACCTCCGACTCCATGGCCTTGCGCAGCCGGATCGCCACGTCGGGGAGCGACGGCAGCTTGAGGGTCTCGTCGTGGTAGAAATGGCAGAAGGCCTGAAAGATCCGGCTTTGACGCACCGCTTCCGGAATTTCAGGGGAGAACGGATCCAGCCGCATGCGCTCGTCGTTGGCGCTGGCCGGATTGTGGCTCATGATCTTGGGCGAAACCCGCAACACCTGAACGTCCGTCAGCGCCCGCGCGGTGGCGCTGTACGCCTGGCCGCTGCACAACGGGAAGCGGGACTTGGCAGTGTCGGCGCGCACCTCGTAGCTGGTGTCGCCGGCGACCTCCATCAGCACCGTGCCTTCCAGCAGATAGAGCACGGATTCGGCGGGCTGTCCCCGAGTGAACAGCACCGAGCCCGCCCCGTAGACTTCCGCGACCCGATCCAATGCGAAGGCATCGCGCACGTCTTCGCTGAGGTTGCGGATCGGGAAGAGGGCGTTGAGAACGTCGCTGGTGATGGTGAGCGGCTGGCGCGACGAGGGAACGATGTGAATGCCAGCCGCTTCGGCGCCGCCGGTTTCCGGGCCGGTGTCGGCGGGCGTGGTCGCGGCAGTCTCCTTGGAGCCGAACAGTCGTTTGATCAAACTCATGACAAGCGCACCGTCAGTCTGGGCAACAGGTCCTTAATGAGGGCTGGCTGGGGCATGTTCCATGATATCACCTGTGGAATTCCGCCGGGCCAGCGAAGCGCTGATTTATTCGGTGGCTCCTTCGGTCCGGGGTAGCTTCCCGAGCGCCCGGTTCAGCGCTTGAGAAACCGAGTCGATCCGATCGTTACCGGTTTAGACTGGTCGCGAATCTGCACCGTGCCTCGGCCAGTCCGGGTGGCGCCGGTCGGCAACCGGGCAAAGCCGATGGATCGGTCCAGCGCCGGCGAGAAACCGCCGCTGGTGATGGTGCCCGAGCCCAGGCCCGGTATCGTGACGGTTTGGCCGCTCCGCAACATGCCCTTGTCCTCCAGGACCACGCCGGCGAGTTCCCAGCGGGCGCCGTGGTCCCGCTGGTCCTCGACCGTGCGGCGGCCGATGAAGTCGCGTTCCGCCGCGCGCAGGTCGCAGGTCCATTGCAGACCCGTCTCGGCAGGGGTGGTGGTGTCGTTCATGTCGCCCCCATAGAGCCGCAGGCCGGCTTCCAGGCGCAAGCTGTCGCGGGCGGCCAGGCCGCAGGCAGGGATGTCCTGCCGCAGCCGGCGCCAGAGTGACGGCGCGGCGGCGGCGGGCAGAATGATTTCGTAGCCGTCCTCGCCGGTATAGCCGGTGCAGCCCACCTGAATTCCGCCTCCCCGGACAGCCTGGAACGGGCGGAGGCCGGCTGCGGCCGTCGCCAGGGCAGCGGGTAACGCGGGAAGGGCGAGTTCGCGCGCCATGGGGCCCTGCACGGCGATCATGGCCAGGTCGTCTGCCATGATCGGCGCCAGATTCCAGCGGATCGCGTGCTCTTTGAACCATGCGGCTACCTTGGCGCGGGTGGCGGCGTTGCTCACCGCCAGGTACTCGTCAGGCGCCCAGCGGTAAACGATCAGGTCGTCGAGGATGCCGCCAGCATCATTGAGCAGGCATCCGTAGAGGGCGCCACCGTCATCGGCGATCCGGTCGACGTCACCGCTCAGCAATTCTCGCAGGAACTCGCGGGCATTGGGGCCGGCTAGACGGGTCACGGTCATGTGGGAAACATCGAACAACCCCGCGCGTTCCCTCACCGCGCGGTGCTCCTGCAACTGCGATCCGAAATGCAGCGGCAGCTCCCAGCCGGCAAAATCCACCATGCGGCCGCCGTCGACCAGGTGTTCGGAATGGAGAGGGGTCGGTTTCGGCATGGTTGGCTCCGGTATGGGCTGGATCGGGAGCATACCAGGCCCGAGGGGTTCGGTGACTATCGGAAGCTGAAACGGGCACACAAGCCTTTCAGGTCTTCCGCCAGGGCGACGGCGTCGTCGCTGGTGGCTTCGGTCTGGTGGGCTTCTGCGGAAACCCGGTCGGTCACCGCGTTGATGCTGTCCACGTTGCGGACGATTTCCACGCTGACGGCCGACTGCTGTTCCACCGCGCTGGCCACCTGCAGATTCATGTCCTTGATGGTGTCGATATTGCGGCTGATCTTGACCAGGGCGGCGGCGCCGTTTTCTGCCTGCTCCACGCTCGCGCGGGCCTGGCGGCTGCCGGACTCCATGACCGCGGCGGCGTCGCGGGCATCTTGCTGCAACTGCTCGACGATGGTCTGGATCTGCTGGGTGGAGGACTGGGTATGGTTGGCCAGCTTGCGAACCTCGTCGGCCACCACCGCGAAGCCTCGTCCATGTTCGCCTGCCCGGGCCGCTTCGATGGCGGCGTTGAGCGCCAGCAGATTGGTTTGCTCGGCAATGTTGCGGATTACGTTGACCACCATGGTGATGTTCTGGCTGCCCTTGTCGACCCGTTGGATCACGTTGCTGGCGGTGGCCACTTCGCCGGCCAGGCTGTTGCTGGCGTCGGCGGTCTGGCGTACCACGCCCAATCCCTGGCTGGCTTCCGCCGCCGCCCGTTCGGCCGCTTCGGCGGCTTCCGAGGCGCTGAACGCGATGCTCTGGACGGTGGTGGTCATCTCGTTGAGGGAGGTGGACACCATGGTGAGTTTTTCTTTCTGATCTTCCAGTTCGTGGTTGGTCTCCCGCGCCGACTGGCTGGTTTTGGCGGAGACCGCCGACATTTGTCCGACCGCTTCGTTGAGGCGCACGATGACGGTACGCAGCCGCGCCTGCATGGAAAGCATGGCGGTCTGGATCTGGCCGAATTCGTCGTCGCGTCCGGCATAGACGGTGCGGGCGACCGCGTTGTCCAGGTAGCGCCGGCTGAGGGTTACCGTGGCCGCCAGCGGCGCGGTGAAGTACCAGGCGAACAGGCCGTTGAGGGCGCCGCCGGCCACGATGGCAGCCGCGCTGGCCAGATTGAGGCCGCCGGCAGCCAGCAGGGCTGCAGCGGGGGCGAGGCCCACCAGGCCGGCCGCGAATAGCCGGGTGCCATAACTGAGCTTGGGCAATCTGAAGCGGGGCAGCTTGTTTTCCCGGATGGCCTTGTACAGCGCTTCGGCGCGATCCACGTCGGCCCGGTTGGGCTTGACCCGCACCGATTCGTAGCCCACCACCTGGCCGGCCTCCAGCATGGGCATGACAAAGGCGTCGACCCAGTAGTGGTCGCCGTTCTTGCAACGGTTCTTGACGATCCCCATCCAGGGTTCATTGCGCTTGAGCGTGGCCCAGAGATCGGCGAAGGCCTCGGGCGGCATGTCCGGGTGGCGCACGATGTTGTGGTTCTTGCGCAGCAGTTCGTCGGCGCTGAATCCGGCGATCTCCTGGAAATCGCGGTTGGACCCCGTGATAATTCCTTTCAAGTCGGTAGTCGAGACGATGGTGGCATCGTCGGCATAGGCTTTTTCGTGGCCAGTGACAGGAAGGTTGATCTTCATTCGAGCCTCCGGATAGGCGGGCGTTGTTGTTGCCGGTTTCGGCGTCAGGGGGCACCTGTAAGGGTCGCGCTCAAGTTTAGTTCGAGTCCGGAGAATTCGTGGGGACTTGGTTGGGTTTGTCCTCGTGGACTTTCAGGCGGTAGCCCACCCCGGATTCGGTGATCAGGTGCTGGGGCTGGGTCGGGTCTCCCTCCAGCTTGTGGCGCAGCTGGCTCATGTAGATGCGGAGATAATGGAAATCCTCGGCGTGGGCCGGTCCCCAGACTTCCTTGAGCACTTGCCGGTGGGTCAGCACCTTGCCGGCATGTTTGACGAAAACCGCCAGCAACCGGTATTGGATGGGGGTGAGCGCCACCTCCCGACCATCCACCCGCACTTGGCGGCGGATGAGGTCGACCGTCAGCGTGCCGGAGACGAAGGTCCCGGACTCGGTCTGTTCGCTGGTGCGTACCGAGTGGCGCAGGGCGACTCGGATGCGGGCCAGCAATTCCCCCAGGCCGAAGGGTTTGGTCAGGTAATCGTCGGCGCCGGCGTCGAGGGCTTCAATCTTGGGTTGCTCGGCGCTACGCGCCGACAGCACGATGATGGGAAGCTGCGACCATTCCCGCACGGATTTGACCACCTCCACGCCATCCATGTCAGGCAGACCCAGGTCCAGGATCATCAGGTCGGGCTTGCGCACTCCCGCTTCGACGATGCCCCGTTGGCCGCAGTCCGCCTCGTGTACCGCGAACCCCTGGGCGTTGAGGCTGGTGCGCAGGAATCGGCGGATGGGCGGGTCGTCCTCGACCACGATGATCACCGGTTTCCGCGCATTCATGGCGGTCCACTGGCGGCGGGATCTTGCAGTTCCGTCCCTGGGAGCGGGTCGTCCTGTTGCAGGGAAGGCGGCGTGTTGTCCTGGGGAATCATGAAGCTGAACACCGCGCCTCCGCTGGAACGGTTGTGGGCATCGATGGTGCCGCCGTGGGCCTCGACGATGGAACGGCAGATGGCCAGCCCCAACCCGACCCCACCCTGGCCCTGGCCGTGGCGGAGCCGGTAGAACTTCTCGAACAGTTGGGATTCGCGACCTTTGGGGATGCCGGGGCCGCGGTCGGCGACTGCCAGTTCCACGGCGAACGGTGACAGTTCGGCGCTGATTTCCAGGGGGCTGCCGGCCGGGGTGTAGCGGCAGGCGTTTTCCAGCAGATTGATGAACACCTGTTCGATCAGAACCGAGTCGGCGTAGAGCATGGGCATGCCACTGGGCAGCTTGACCACCACCGGACGTCCCTCCAGCCGCTTCTGCAGCCGGGTCAGCACGGTGCCGATGATTTCCTCCAGCGGGTGCCACTGGCGGTCAAGCCGCACCGCGCCGGCATCCAGCCGGGCCATGTCGAGAATGTTGTTGACCAGGTTGGACATGCGCTGGGCTTCGTCGAAGATGGCCCGGCTCAGCTCCTGCTTGTCTTCCACTGCCAAGGTCTGGTCTTCCTCCACCAGGGCGCTGGCAGAGCCGACGATGGTCGCCAAGGGAGTGCGCAAGTCATGGGAAATGGAGCTCAGCAGGGAGTTGCGCAGTTGTTCCGCCTCCATCTGCAATTGGGTAACGCGCGCATGCTCTGCCAGCCGGATCCGGGTGATGGCCTGGGAGATCAGGCGCACGAAGGTATCCAGCAACTTTTGCTGTTCCGGCAGGAAGACCCGCCGCAGGTTGACCGGCAACAGGGCCAGCACCCCCAGCACCCGATCGTCGTTGGCAAGGGGGAAATAGACCGCCTTGGAGCCGGGCAGGGTATTGGTGCCCTGGCCAGCGATTTCGTTGTGGTCAAACACCCACTGAGCCACCCCCAGGTCGGCACCGTGCAGGGATTCCGGGAGGCTGCGGCCGGTGGGGTAGACGATGCGGCCGGAGGCGTCGGGAAACAGGATCACGTTCTGGCTGCCGAACTCGGTGTGCAGATGGCGTACCGAGGTGCGAAGAATCTCGTCTTCCCGCTGGCTGGAGGTGAGTTCCTTGCTCATGGCGTACAGCACGGTGGCGCGCCGTTCCCGGTGCGCGGCGACCTTGGCCTGGGTCCGCACGTTGGTCATCAGGCTGCTGATCAGAACCGCCACGATCAGCATGGCCAGCAGGGTGACCAGGTATTGGGTGTCGGAGATGCTGAAGCTGAGATAGGGCGTGACGAAGAAGAAGTCCAGCACCGCCACCCCCAGCACCGAAGTCAGGATGGAGGGGCCACGACCATAGCGGGTGGCGATGTAGACCACGCCGAGGAGATAGACCATCACCAGGTTGGCCAGTTCGAACCGGCCGAACATGACCCATGCCAGCAGCGAGCTGATCGCCGTTGCTGCCACCGCCCACAGATAGCCGAGGTAACGGCCGCGCTTGCGCGGCCAGATGCGCATGGTGAGGCCCGGAATGGGGCCACGGTTCTTGTGGTAACGTTCCAGTTCGCCGTCGTGCTCGCCGTCTGCTTCGCCCTGCTGAGGGCTGCCGAGCAGGTAGATGTTGATGTTGTGGGCGTGTCCGATCAGGGTGTCCACGACCGAGCCCAGCAGCCAGCGTTTCCAGCCGCGCCGCGACGGCTTGCCGATCACGATCTTGTTGATATTGCGGTCGCGGGCGAAACGGATGATGGCCTCGCTCATTTCGGTGCCGCTCAGGGTGATGGTTTCCGCTCCCAGTTGCTCTGCCAGCCGCAGGATGCGCAGCACCCCGTCGCGCCGCTCCGGTGGCAATCGCACCAACTCCGGAGTTTCCACGTAGGCTACGATCCAGTCGGCCCGAAGACCCGCCGCCAACCGCTTGCCGGCCCGCACCAGACGTTCGGCCAGCGCGTTGGGGCCGATGCAGACCAGGATGCGTTCCCCCACCTGCCACACCTCGCGGATGGCATGGCCTTCCCGGTAATCCAGCATCTGGGCATCGACCCGGCTGGCGGTCTGGCGCAAGGCCAGTTCCCGCAGCGCGATGAGATTGCCCTTGCGGAAGAAGTTACGCTCGGCCAGCTGGGCCTGTTGCGGCAGGTAGACCTTGCCTTCCCGCAAGCGGACCAGCAGTTCGTCGGGGGGCAGGTCGACCAGTTCCACCTCGTCGGCGTCCTCGAACACCGTGTCGGGAACGGTCTCCCACACCCGGACGCCGGCGATTTGGCCGACGTCGTCGTTGAGGCTTTCCAGATGCTGGACGTTGAGGGTGGTGTAGACGTTGATGCCGGCGTCCAGCAGCTCCTGGATGTCCTGCCAGCGTTTGGGGTGGCGACAGCCGGGCGAATTGGCATGGGCCAGTTCGTCTACCACGATGATGCTGGGTTTGCGCCGCAATGCGCCGTCCAGGTCGAATTCCTGCAGCGCGGCGCCGCGGTAATCAACCGTCAGCCGGGGCAGGATTTCCAGCCCTCCCAGCAGGGCGGCGGTCTCCTTGCGGCCGTGGGTTTCGACCAGCCCCACCACGATGTCGATGTTCTCGGCGCGCCGCTCCCGCGCGGCCATCAGCATGGAATAGGTCTTGCCGACCCCGGCGGCGGCGCCGAAGAAAATCTTCAGGCGGCCGCGCCGGGCTTTGGCTCGTTCCAGTTCGACGCGGGCGAGCAGACCGTCCGGATCCGGACGAAGGTCTTCCATCGGCTAGGTGGGGGCTGATCGCAGTGGAGTTGGCGCCGAGTATACGCCTGCCGGAGCGGGGGTAGTCCGGACGGCATCCGGCGGCAAGAAAAAAAGATATGGTAGTGTGACGAAATGATGTATCGTAAAGGTGCATAAAAAATAGATGCGCACTGTGATGGAGCGCACGTTTTCGAAAAATACTCCCAGAGGTGCTGACATGCCCCAGTTGAACACCAAAAGTCGCTTGCTTGATTCTTCCGTCAATGCCGCAGTTGTGGGCGTTCTGTTGCTGGCCTGTGCCGGAATGGCACAGGCCAAGCCGGACGAGGTTACCGATCAGCAAGTTCGTGGCTGCTCTTACCTAGATCGGGTCGAAGGCTCTTCCGGTTACGGGAAAAACCAAGATTGGAAAGGAATCGCCAAGTACTCCGCGTTGAGCAAGGCTCGCAACCTGGGGGCGAGCCACATCGTGTGGGAACGGGTCGCTCCGGTGGGGGTGTTCAACGGCACAGCGACGGCTCGGGCCTACAGTTGCAAGTCGTGAGAAGGCGGTCGCCGGTTGATCCGGCGGCAGTCTCGGTGGTTCCACCGCGCCGGAAACGGAGAGGATTGCGGATGTCGGCCGCTGTGGCGGCGATGTCTCTGGTCGCAGCCGCGACCGTTCGCGCGGACGAACTCAATTCGGCCGATACCGCCTGGATTCTGACGGCCTCCGGCCTGGTGCTGTTCATGACGGTGCCGGGCCTCGCGCTGTTCTATGGGGGGCTGGTGCGCACCCGCAACGTCTTGTCGGTGCTCATGCAGTGCTTCGCGATTACTTCCCTGGTTTCCATCCTGTGGATGCTGGCCGGGTACAGCCTCGCGCTCACCGGCGGCGGCGCTTGGCAGGACCTGGTGGGCGGCGGTGGCCGCCTGCTGTTGCAGGCCATGAATGCCGATTCATTGCGAGATAATCTGCCCGAAACCGTGTTTTGCATGTATCACCTGGCCTTCGCGGTCTTCGCCCCGGCGCTGATCGTGGGTGGCGTGGCCGAGCGCATCCGGTTCTCCGCTTTGCTGTGGTTTGTCGCGGCCTGGGTGATTTTGGTCTATGTGCCGGTGTGTCATTGGGTTTGGGGTGGCGGCTGGCTGGCCCAGCGGGGCGTCATGGACTTCGCCGGCGGGCTGGTGGTACATGTCTCGGGAGGCGTCGCGGCGCTCGCTGGCGCGCTGATGGTCGGGCCTCGGCGGGGGTTTCCGCGCAGTCCCATGCCGCCTCACAACCTCACCATGACCGCCACCGGGGCCGGAATCCTGTGGGTCGGCTGGCACGGCTTCAGTGCCGGCAGCGCCCTGATGGCCAACGGTGCCGCTGGGATCGCCATGCTTGCCACCCACCTGAGCGCGGCCGGTGGATCGATGGCGTGGATGTCGGCCGAGTGGCTCCGCTTCGGCAAGCCCACCGGATTGGGCCTCATGACAGGCATGATCGCGGGCCTGGGGATGGTGGCGCCGGCGGCGGGGTACGTCAGCCCGTTTGGCGGTTTAGCGATCGGCTTGATTGCGGGTGGACTATGTTTTTTCACCCTTCACGCCATCAAGTATCGGCTGCAGATCGATGACAGCCTCGACGTGTTCGCCATTCATGGGGTTGGCGGCATCGTCGGTGCGGCATTGACGGCGGTGTTCGCCTCGTCCGACCTGGGCGGTGCCGGCACCTGGGCGGAAGGCGGGATATTGGGACAACTGAAGATGCAGGTCCTCGGCGTCGCCGCTGTACTGATCTGGAGCGCCGCGA
>VEPB01000318.1 GCA_012026715.1 Methylococcaceae bacterium
CTTCGTGGCCAGCGCGGCCAGCGCCTTCTGCGTGCGGATGAGGGCACCCCCACCGCCGACCACGATGCCTTCATCGACGGCCGCGCGGGTCGCGCTCAACGCATCCTCAACGCGAGCCTTCTTTTCCTTCAGCTCGACCTCGGTGGCCGCGCCGACCTTGATGACGGCGACGCCGCCGGCCAGCTTGGCCAGGCGCTCCTGGAGCTTCTCGCGGTCGTAGTCGCTGGTGGCTTCTTCGATCTGCGCACGGATCGCCTTGACGCGCGCTTCGCTCGCCTTGGCGTCGCCATGTCCGTCGATGATCGTCGTGTCTTCCTTGCCGATCTCGATCTTCTTGGCCTGGCCCAAGTCGGCCAGCGTGGCCTTCTCGAGCTGCATGCCGGTCTCTTCCGCGATGACCGTGCCGCCGGTCAGGATCGCGATGTCTTCGAGCATCGCCTTGCGGCGGTCGCCAAAGCCCGGCGCCTTCACCGCACAGGTCTTCAGGATGCCACGAATATTGTTCACCACCAGCGTCGCCAGTGCTTCGCCTTCGACTTCCTCGGCGATGATCAGCAGCGGACGGCCGGCCTTCGCCACCTGCTCGAGCACCGGCAGCAGGTCGCGGATGTTGGAGATCTTCTTTTCGTACAGCAGGATGAAGGGATTCTCCAGCTCGGCGCTCATGCTCTGCTGGTTGTTGATGAAGTAGGGCGACAGGTAGCCGCGGTCGAACTGCATGCCCTCGACGATGTCCAGGGTGTTGTCCAGGCCGGAGCCGTCTTCCACGGTGATGACGCCTTCCTTGCCGACCTTGTCCATGGCTTCCGCGATGATCTTGCCGATGTCCTCGTCGGAATTGGCGGAGATGCTGCCGACCTGGGCGATGGCCTTGCTGTCGGTGCAGGGCACGGACATGTTGTGGATCGCCTCGACCGCGGCGGAAACCGCCTTGTCGATGCCGCGCTTGAGGTCCATCGGATTCATGCCGGCGGCGACGGCCTTCAGGCCTTCATTGAGGATGGATTGAGCCAGGACGGTGGCGGTGGTGGTGCCGTCGCCGGCCACGTCGGACGTCTGGGAGGCGACTTCCTTCACCATCTGGGCGCCCATGTTCTCGAACTTGTCCTTCAGCTCGACTTCCTTGGCGACGGACACGCCGTCCTTGGTGACGGTGGGGGCGCCGAAGCTCTTCTCCAGCACCACGTTGCGGCCCTTGGGACCCAGAGTCACCTTGACTGCAGTAGCCAGGATGTTGACGCCGCGGACCATGCGCGAGCGCGCGTCATCACCAAACTTCACTTCTTTAGCTGCCATGTTGAATACCTTCTATCTGTCTTGAATCTATGGGTTAACGGATCGGCGCGGGGCTCAGGCTTCGAGCACGCCCATGATGTCTTCTTCCCGCATCACGACGATCTCTTCGCCGTCCATCTTCACTTCGGTGCCGGAATACTTGCCGAACAGAACCTTGTCGCCAACCTTGACCTGCAGGGGACGGACCTGTCCGTTATCGAGCACCTTGCCGGTGCCGACGGCCAACACTTCGCCCCGAATCGGCTTCTCGGTCGCGGAATCGGGAATCACGATGCCACCGGCGGTGGTGCGTTCTTCTTCCACGCGCTTAACGATTACACGGTCATGTAGCGGACGAATCTTCATCGGTTACTCCTTATGAGGTTACAGAAAACTGGTTTTCGCGAGAGCCGCTGTTAGCACTCGTCGCAAGAGAGTGCCAATCATAGCCACGACGCTTCGCTTGTCAAGCCAAAACGGCGTGCTGCGGCGCCGCGCAGGGAAATGGGGACAGCCCGCCGGTTCTTCAAGGGCGCGCCGGCAACTTTGTGCGCGTTGCCGGCCCGGCCCGATCCAGCCTTGCGGAAGCCGGACGCCGCCATCCTTCCGGTCGACCGGCAGCCGGCCCGGCCGCCGCCACCGACCACCCGAGAGCGCCGGGCCGTGGAGCAATAATGTGACTAAACTCACAGTGTCTGAAGCCGCCGCAGCCTTCCCCTTGCCCAGCCGTGACGGGGCAGGGGTTGGCGCCGGCCTGTACCCCCTTGCATCGCCCGCCACGAGGGAAACGCCGTGCAGTTGAATCCGGAAACGGTCACACCGGAAGCCGGCAGCGCCAACTCAGCGCTCAGCTCGCGCATTCCGCTGCTGCTGTTCCTGCTGTTCGTGCTGGGACTGTCGGCGCTCGCCAGCGCCGGCTACCGGTGGTTCAAGAACCACGAAGTCGAACTGGCTCAGGACACCCTGTCCTCCATCGCCGATCTGAAGCAAAAGCAGATCGCCGAGTGGATGGCCAATCTCCGGAAGACGCCCGATCTGATGATCTCCGGAGGCCTGCTGGCTTACACCGTCGAACGGTGGCTGCGGGACGGCAAGCCGGCTAACGAAGATGCAGATCGCATCCGCAAGCGTCTGGCGGTCATCCGCGAGGTTAACGAACTGGCTTCGGTGCACCTGATCGATCGGGAAGGCCGGGGCGTGATGACCTCCGGCCTGGATATTCCGCCGCCGGCCATCGCCGACACACTGCAGGCGCTGCAGGATCGGAGCGTTCGGGTCACCGGAGTGCACCGCGCCGATGGGGAAAAACCGGGCGAAACTCACGTGGACGTGATCGCGCCGTTGACCGTCGAGAAGGACGGCCACTTGATGTCGGTGGGTGCCCTCGCCTACCACATCGAGCTGGCAAACTATCTATTCCCGCTGATTCAATCCTGGCCCACTCCGAGCGCGACCGCTGAAACCTTGCTGGTTCAGCGGGAGGACGACCAGGTCGTGTTCCTCAACCGGCTCCGGCATCGGCCAGACGCCCCGCCCCTCAGGCTGCGCCAGCCGATCACCGGCGAAACCCCTGCTGCCCGCGGAATCGGTGGCGAATTGGGGATCATGGAAGGGTTCGACTACCGCGGCGTCGCCGTGCTGGCTGATGTCCGGCGGATACCCGGGACGCCATGGATCATGGTGGCCAAGCAGGACCTGCACGAGATCTACCGGCCGGTGCGCCATGCGGGATGGCTGGGGGCGAGCCTGGCCCTGAGCCTCAACGGTTTGTTCGGATTGGTCATCTGGCACTGGTACAAGCGCCGATTGACCACCCTGGCGTTCTCCGGCGCCCGGACGGAAGCCAGGATGGCGAGCCTGGAACTGCGGTTCGCATCGGTGCTGAGGGAAGCCAACGACATCATCCTGCTGATGAGCGACAGCGGCGTGATCCTGGACGCCAACCGGCGCGCCTTCGAAACCTATGGCTATCCGCCGGCCGAGCTGATCGGCATGGATGCCCGCAGGCTTTGCGAGACGGCCGGCTGCGACTCCGTCGATGCCTGGACCACGCCGGACGGCAAGCCTTTCGAGACCCTGCACCGCCGCGCCGACGGGGCGGCCATGGAGGTCGAAGTCGGCACCCGCTTGATCGCCAGCGGTGGGCAACGCTATCTGCAGGCCATCATCCGCGACATCGGCGAACGCAAACGGGCCGAGGCGGAAATCCGGGCCCTCAATGCGAACCTGGAACTCCGGGTACAGGAACGGACCGCGGCGCTGGAACAGGCCATCAAGGAGCAGGAATCCTTCTCCTATTCCATCGCCCACGATCTGCGCATCCCGCTGCGGGCGATCGATGGCTTTTCCCAGAAACTCGCCCTCAACTGCGAACCACTGCTGGATGACGAAGGGCGACGCCTGATTCAGGTGGTGCGCCGCAACGCCGTCCGGATGGCGCAGCTGATCGACGATATCCTGCGGTTTTCGCGGATGTCCCGTTGCGCCATGAACTTCATCGAGATCGACATGAATAGCCTGGTCCGCGAGGTCTTCGACGAGGTGCGGAACGAGTTCCCCTCCCGATCCATCTCCTTGGACCTGGGCGCCCTGCCGGCCGCCCACGGCGATCTGGCCTTGATCCGCCAAGTGGTGGTCAACCTCCTGTCCAACGCTGCCAAATTCACCGCCATTCGGACCCATGCGACGATCCGGGTGGAGGGGGGGCGCGACGATGGCCATGCGATCTACTGTGTCACCGACAACGGCGTCGGGTTCGACATGCAATACGTCGACAAGCTGTTCGGCGTCTTCCACCGTTTGCACGGCATCGACGAATTCGAAGGTACCGGGATCGGCCTGGCGATCGTCAAGCGCGTGGTCATGCGCCACGGCGGCTGGGTCAGCGCCGAGGCCAAGACCGACGAAGGCGCCAGTTTCCGATTCAGCCTGCCGGTCGCTCCGGCACCGGGCCTTCCGCCGCCGGGCCAAGTCACGCCGGCCAAAACCGGGTAGAATGCCCGGCCATCGCTTCCCTCACGGAGAATTCCCATGTCCGTCGGCTATTACTGCAAACGTTCCGTCGTCACCGCCTCCAAGCAAGACTCCATCGTCACCGCCGCGCAACTGATGCGGCAGAACCACATCGGCTGCCTGGTGATCGTCGAAGACACCGGGGCCGGCAATCAGCCGGTGGGCGTGCTCACGGACCGCGATCTGGTGGTGGAAATTCTGGCCGCGGAGATCAATCCCGACGACGTCACGGTGGGAGACATCATGAGCTTCGAGCTGCTGACGGCCTGGGAAACCGACAGCATCTGGGAAACCCTGCAACGCATGCGGGTCAAGGGCGTGCGAAGGGTTCCGGTGGTGGACCAGAAGGGGCTGCTGACCGGCATCCTCAGCAGCGACGATCTGCTGGAAGTCTTGTCCGAGGAGCTGAGCCAGCTGGCCAAGCTGTCCAACCGCGAGCAGCAGCGGGAGTCGGCCCAGCGCAGCGCCGGCTGAGCAGCGATCCGTCGCCGGAGCTACCGCCATGTCCGTCACCATCTATCACAACCCGCGCTGCGGCAAATCCCGCAGTGCGCTCCAGTTGCTGCGTGAACGCGGGATCGAACCGACCGTCATCGAATACCTGAAGGCGGGACCCGATTACGCTCAACTGGAACAGCTGCTGGCCTGGCTGGGCCTGGACCCGCGCGAACTCATGCGCAAGAACGAAGCCATTTACAAGGAAGCGGGACTGGATGACCCAGCCCTCGACCGGCAGACGCTGATCCAGGCCATGGTCGAGCATCCCATCCTGATCGAGCGCCCCATCGTCGTGGCCGACGGCAAGGCGGCCATCGGCCGCCCGCCGGAGAAGGTGCTCGACATCCTTTGACGTGTAAATCCGGCCGGCCGCTGCCGGCATCTCCTCGACTCCATCGAGACCCGCTGAAGTTCGCTACCCTGGTCCGCTGACCCGCGCCTCATGACATCCCCGACCGCCGAAATTCTCATCGTTTATTACAGCCGCTACGGTTCCACCGCCGACATGGCCAACCTGATCGCCCGCGGTGTCGAAGAAGTGAGCGGCGCTTCCGCCAAGATACGGACGGTCCCCGAAATTTCTCCGGTGTGCGAAGCGACGGAAGACACTGTCCCGGCCTCCGGACACCCCTACGCTTCCACCGCCGACCTGGAGGCCTGCGATGGCCTGGCCCTCGGCAGCCCCACCCATTTCGGCAACATGGCAGCTCCCCTCAAGTATTTCCTGGACAATACCAGCAGCCTGTGGTTTTCCGGCGCCCTTTCGGGTAAGCCGGCCGGGGTGTTCACGGCCACCTCCTCGCTGCACGGCGGCCAGGAAACCACCCTGCTCACCATGCTGCTACCCTTGCTGCACCACGGCATGATCCTGGTGGGCATTCCCAGCAGTGAACCGGCCCTGCTTCAAACCAGTTCCGGCGGCACCCCTTATGGTCCGAGCCGTCACACCGGGCGCGACGACGTCATGACCGACGACGAAAAGAAGCTATGCCGTGCCTTCGGCGCGCGGCTGGCGCGGGTGGCCCTGGCGCTCAAGGCAGCAGCATGACCATGCCGGCACTCTTAGGGCATGGGTTTGCCCTGACCGGCTGCCTGGGACTGATCGTCCTCTGGCTGGCCTGGGTCACGGTTCTTGCCCCCTACCCGTTACCCGCTCGCGCCCCCACCCTGCTGGCGGCCACCCTGCCGCTGTTGCTGCCGCTGCGCGGACTGGTCCATCGGCAGCGACGCAGCTATGGCTGGCTGGGCATGCTGAGCCTCGGCTATTTCATTCACGGCGTGGGGGCCTGGACTGCGGCACCGGAACGGCTGCCCGCGAGCCTGGAACTCTTGCTGAGCCTGGCGCTGTTCGGCGGCTGCCTGTTGAGCCTGCGGGCACGGCAATCCCAGTGCGACAACAACCCCTCCCGCTAGGATTCGATCCGCTCCAGGGGTTCGAGGAATTCCATTCAGGACCCAACGCCGAACTCGTCTCGCATCTGCGCGAACTGGCAGCGGGCGGCACGGAACCGTTCATCCATCTGTGGGGTGCGGCGGGACAAGGCAAATCTCATTTGCTCAACGCCTGCTGCCGCGACGCCCATCGCCGGGGACTGAGCTGCGCCTATTTGCCGCTGGCCACGTTGAGGGACTATGGGCCGGAAGTGTTGGAAGGCCTCGGCGCACTGGATCTGCTCTGCCTGGACGATCTGGAACAAATCGGTGGCGACCCTGCATGGGAACAAAGCCTGTTTTCGCTATTCAACGAACTGCGGGACAAGGACCGCCGACTGCTGACCGCGAGTAGCCAACCGCCGGCACACTTGCCGGTGAACCTGCCGGATCTGAAGACCCGGCTGGGATGGGGACTGACCTTGCATCTCGCGCCTCTAACCGATTCCGACAGGCTGCTGGCGCTCCATCTGCATGCCCGCGCCATGGGACTGGACCTCCCGGAAGCGGCGGGCCGCTACCTGATGGCCCATCACCCGCGAGATCTGGGCAGCCTCCGGCAACTGCTCGGGGAACTGGACCGGGCCACCCTGGCCGCCCAACGCAAGCTAACCGTCCCGTTCATCAAAACCTACCTGGAGCACTTGGCGTGAACGTCCTGGTGATCGGCACCGGAGCCGTGGGGGGCTTTTATGGCTCGCTGCTGGCCAAGCAGGGGGCGGAAGTTTCCGTTCTGGCGCGCTCCGATTACGACCACATCCGCCAACACGGCATCGAAATCGTGAGCCCCTTGGGCAACGACCAATTCAAGCCGCATCAGGTGGTGCGCGCGGCCAGCCAGTTGTGGCGCAAGCCGGATTTTGCGCTGCTCTGCGTCAAAGTGGCCGAAGGCGTCGATCGGGTCGGACTGCTGCGCGATGCGGTCGGACCCGACACCGCCATCGTGCTGATCTCCAACGGCATCGACATCGAGCCCGAGATCGCCGCGGCCTATCCAGACAACGAACTGGTCAGTGGACTCGCCTTTATCTGCGTCACCCGTACCGGTCCCGGCCACATCTGGCATCAGGCCTACGGCAGGTTGTTCCTGGGCAACTATCCGAATGGGATATCCGAAAAGACAGCGCGGCTGTGTTCGCTGTTTAACGCGGCCCGGATTGAATGCAAGCCGACCCCGGACATCACCGCCGCGCGCTGGCAGAAGTGCGTGTGGAACGCACCCTTCAACCCCCTGTCGGTCCTGTCCGGGGGCCTCCCCACCTCGGAAATCCTGAGCC
>VEPB01000162.1 GCA_012026715.1 Methylococcaceae bacterium
TGAGGATGGGGGTGGACAAGAGCGAGCCAAAGATACCTCCGTTGGTGATGCTGAAGGTGCCTCCGGTCAGTTCCTCGTAGCTTAACCGCCCTTCCCTCGCCTTCTGGGAGAACTCGGCAACCGCCCGCTCGATGGCGCCGAAATCCAGGCTGTCGGCATCGCGCAGGATCGGCACCACCAGCCCTCGGTCGGTGGAAACGGCGATGCCGATATCGTAGAAGTCGTGGTAGACGATTTCGCTGTCTTCAATGGAAGCGTTGACGATGGGAAAACGCTTGAGTGCCTCGACCACGGCTTTCACAAAAAAGGACATGAACCCCAACTTGACCTTGTGTTCCTTCTCGAACCGCGCCTTGTAGGCATTGCGGAGATCGAAGATCTTCTGCAGGTTGACTTCGTTGAAGGTGGTCAGGGTGGCGGTGGTGTGCTGGGACTGCATCATCCGCTCGGCGATCCGACTGCGTAGCCGGGTCATGGGAACCCGCCGCTCACCGCGCTCATCCGCACAGACCGTCGACTGCGGTTTGGCCCGGATCTCGGGCTGCGGCGATTCGGCTACCGCCGCCGACTGCCGCTGAGCCAGGTAATCCAGCACGTCTTGTTTGGTGATGCGACCGCCGTTGCTACCGATCTGACTGGGCTCCAGCCCATGTTCGTTGAGCAGCCGCCGAACTGCCGGACTCATGGCCTGAGTCACAGCCTGCCGCACTGCCGCCGGCTGTTCCGCCTGAATGGGAACGACCACCGCGGTTTGGGGCTCCACCGCCACCGGTAGCGGCCCTGCGGCCAGCGTCCCGGCCGTATCGACCACCGCCAGTTGCTGGCCGCCATGCACGACGTCTCCCGGCCGCTTGATCAATTCGGCCAGTATCCCCGAATCGCTGGCGGGCACCTCCAGCACGACCTTGTCGGTCTCCAATTCGACCAGGACCTCCCCCTTGGCGACGGCCTCGCCGGGCTGCTTGCGCCATTGCAGCACGGTGGCGTCCTGAACCGACTCAGGCAACTGGGGAACGTTTATAGCGATACGCATGAGGGGGTTCCTAGCGATTGATGGAAGGCGGGGCGTACAGGGCATCTGCGACCAGCGCCCGTTGCTGTTCCAGGTGACGGCTGAATTTACCCACCGCTGGCGCCGCCGAGAAAGGCCGGCCGGCATAGCCCAGCTCGATCTCGGAACTGAGCAGGCCAAAGAAACGGTGCTTGATCTGGTACCAGGCTCCTTGGTTGGCGGGTTCCTCCTGACACCAGACCATCTCTTTCAGCTTGGGGTAAGCGGCCAACTCCCGGCAAAACGACTCCTGGGGAAACGGGTAGAGCTGTTCGACCCGAATGATGGCGACATTGACTAGCTTCTCCTTACGTCGGGTTTCCAACAAGTCGTAGTAGACCTTGCCGGCGCAGATCACCGCTCGGGTAACCCGTTCCGGATCCAGCGGATCGACTTCGCCCAGCAACGGCTGAAAACGACCATCGGACAGTTGCTCCAACGTGGAAACGGCCAGCTTATGCCGCAACAGGCTCTTGGGCGTAAACACGATCAGCGGCTTGCGAAAGCGCCGCAATAACTGGCGCCGCAGCAGATGGAAGATCTGCGCGGGCGTGGTCGGAACGCAAACCTGGATATTCATGTCCGCGCACATTTGCAGATAGCGTTCCAAACGCCCGGACGAATGTTCCGGTCCCTGACCCTCATAACCGTGGGGAAGCAGCATCACCAATCCGCTCAGCCGACCCCACTTGGTCTCGCCGGACGTGATGAACTGGTCGATCATCACCTGCGCATTATTGGCGAAATCGCCGAATTGCGCTTCCCAGATGGTGAGGGTCTCCGGTTCGGTGGAACTGTAGCCGTATTCGAATCCGACCACGCCTTCCTCCGACAACAGGGAGTCGTAAATATGTATGCGACCCTGGTCGCTTCCCAGATTTTGCAGTGGGATCAGGGCTGAACCGGTATGCTGGTCGTACAGGATCGCATGCCGGTGGAAGAAGGTCCCGCGGCCTACATCCTGGCCCGTGAGCCGAATGTTGCACCCTTCCGCCAACAAGGTGGCATAGGCCATATTCTCGCCATAACCCCAATCCGCCGGCAGTTGTCCCTGGCTCATCTTGCGGCGGGCCTCGACGATGGCGGCAGCGCGCGGATGAAGTTCGAATCCTTCGGGAACCCGCAGCCAGGCCTCCGCGATTTCTCTCAACCGGTCTGGAGCGACGCGGCTATCGTAAGAGGTCGCCCAATCGGCCCCGATGAAATGATCCCAGCGCGTCTTGCTGTAGTTGCCCGCGGCGATCATTGGCCGGCCGACGCTCTCGCCCCGCTCCAATCGGGCTTGGTAATCGTCGTCCAGGTCCTGAACCTGTTGGCCGGACAAGATGCCTTCGGCGACCAGGGCGTCCCCGTAAATCTTGCGCACCCCCGGATGCTTGCGGATGAACTGGTACATCAACGGCTGGGTGACCGCCGGCTCGTCCACCTCGTTATGACCATGCCGGCGCAGGCAGATCAGATCGATCACCACATCGCGCTTGAACTTCATCCGATAGTCGACCGCCAAGCGAGTGACGTAGAGCACCGCCTCGGGGTCATCGCCGTTGACGTGGAATACCGGAGCCTGAACCATATAGGCGACATCGGTGCAGTTCAGTGTCGAACGGGCATCAAAGGGGTTGCTAGTCGTAAAACCGATCTGGTTGTTGACCACGACGTGTATGGTGCCCCCGGTGGTGTAGGCGCGGGTCTCGGCCATGTTGAGGGTTTCCATGACCACGCCCTGGCCGGCAAAAGCCGCGTCGCCATGCACCAGAATGGCCATAACCGCATTTTCGCCATCGTCCCCCAGCCGGTCCTGGCGCGCGCGCACCGAACCTTCCACCACCGGATTCACAGCTTCCAGATGAGAGGGATTGAAGGCCATCGCCAGATGCATGGGACCGCCGGGAGTTTCCACATCAGAAGAAAACCCCAGGTGGTATTTGACATCGCCGGAACCGCCCGGTATGGGTTCGGTCTGGGCGGTTTCCTCAAATTCCTGGAACAGCAGACTGGGCTTCTTGCCGAGGATATTGACCAGCACGTTAAGCCGGCCGCGGTGCGCCATGCCCAGCACCGTCTCCCGGATGCCGTGCTGGCCAGACCATTGAATAACCTCGTCCAGAAGCGGTATCAGGCTCTCGCCCCCTTCCAGGGAGAACCGCTTCTGGCCGACGTATTTCCGGTGCAGGTATTTTTCGATGCCCTCCGCCGCCGTCAGCATCCGCAAGGTCCACAGTTTCTGGTCGCGGTTCCATTCGGCCCGCGCCCCGGCAGTCTCAAGGCGATTCTGGATCCACTCCTTGATATCCGTGTCGACGATATGGCTGTACTCCGCACCGACACTCCCGCAATAGGTGCGGTGAAGGCGCGCAAGGATCTGCCGCAAGGTCTGCTTTTCGGTGCTGCGGAGCACGTCCACGTAAAACTCGCGGTCCAAGTCTTCCTGGACCAAACCATGACTCGACGGCGCCAGATCCGGCAGCCAGGGCGGCGGATTCAATTTGAGGGGATTGTTCTCGGCCGCTTGATGACCGCGGCTCCGATAAAGGGCGATCAGCCGATCAACCGCAGTCTGCTTGCGAAGTAGCAAGACCACCTCATCGCTGGCAGAAGGCGCCGGAACCGCTACCTTCGTCGCCGCCTCCGATTCACCGGACCCCGACTGTAGTCGCCCAAAACGTTCGCGCCAGGAGGGATCGACCGACAGCGGATCCTTGAGGAACTGTTCGTAGAGCGCCTCCAGAAAGCCGGCATTCTCCTCGGTAAAGGCGGAAGAATCTTCTAACAGTTTCTGCGGCTTGTTCATGACTGGTCGGCGGAATCCCGCGGCTAAACGGTAGCCAGATGACAGGGAATCGCTGAAAAGAGACCCTCCAGGGTTCTCGCAGCGCCCGACGCCGGACGACACGTCTTCCCGGCGACTTCCCGCTGAATGGTTCAGCGATTTCTTAGCATATTTGCTTTTGACCGATTATCCAAGCGCCTGCCGCAGCCCCCAGGTGCTGACGAAAGCCGCCGCCCGCTTCGGTTGTCATCGCCCCCGGCATTGCCTAATACTGGCCAGCAACTCAAACCAACTCACTGCGTCGGCCTCATGTCGCCCGTTTTCGTCTCCCGTACGCCAATTTATGACCGCAAGCTGGAAACTTATGGTTATGAACTCAGACTGTTCGGCGATACGCGGGAAGGCGCGATCAACGGACTGGTGCAACTGGCTCAGAAATTCGAGCTGAACCGGCTCGCCGGTACGCGACCCGTAATGATCAGGGCGCGGCTGGAAGAACTGCATGCGTTCGAAAGCCTGCCCTGGCCCCATGCCCAGATGGTCGTGGCGGTGGCCGCCGAATCGAACTGCGGAACCGGCACGCCGGCCGCTGTGGGCTCTCTCATCGAGCGCGGATTGGGGTTCGCAATCGAAGAGCCGGACGGCTTGTCGGATCGGTCCTTCGCCGATGGAATCCGCCTGTGCACGGTGAATGCCAGCCGTCTGGATCACTGGCTCAACCGCGCCGCGCCGAAACGCCTGCCATCGGCCCCCAAGCTGTTGACTCGGGGACTGGAAACGGCGCGCCAATTCGAGGAAAGCTTCAAACTCGGCTTCGATCTGTTCCAGGGTGAGTTTTTCGAGAAACCTCGACTGCTGCGCGGCCGCGACTTGGCCGCCAACCGCCTGCAAACCTTGCAGCTGCTGGCACGGCTGCAGGATCCGGACATTTCCATCGACGAAGTGACGATGCTGGTCAAGCAGGATCTGACACTGAGCTACAAGCTGCTGCGCATGCTGAATTCCGCCTTCTTCGGCATTCCCAAGCAGGTGGAATCCATTTCCCGCGCGGTGGTCTTCTTCGGATTGAAGCGCATCAAGAACTGGGCGACGGTCCTGCTGGTAAACGCCGCCGACTTCCAGCCGCGCGAACTGCTGGTCACCGCGATGACCCGTGCGCGGATGTGCGAGCGCTTGGCCTCCGCCTCGAACCGTGCCAATCCTGACCGCTACTACCTCGCTGGACTATTTTCGCTACTCGACAGCATCATGGACGCGCCCATCGAGACGATCCTGGCAAACCTCGGCCTGGCCAGCGAGATTGACGAAGCGCTGCTCTCGGGTAACGGGCCGGTGGGCGAACTGCTGAAAACCGTGTTGGACTTCGAGCGGGGTTGCGTAGACCATCAATCCCCGGTTACCGCTGAACACGACGCGCTGCTGCAACAGGCCTACCTGGAAGGCCTGGATTGGGCGCAGGACACCTATCGTCACTTGGAGTAACCCCGTCAGTCGGCCGTCAGTGGCGGCTGGCCGAGGTCGGAAACGCCACGTCGGTAAAGACCGCTTCCACATCGACTGCATCGAAGCGATATCGCCGATTGCAGAATTCGCAGCCGACCTCGACCAAACCGGTCTGCCGGATCAGATCGTCGATTTCCTCGCGCCCCAAAGCTTTCAGCACGGCAGCGATGCGCTCCCGCGAACAGCCGCATTGAAAGCTGACGGTTTCCGGATCAAACAGGCGCACCCGCTCTTGATTGAACAATCGGTACAGCAACTGCTCCCCTGGCAAATGCAGCAGCTCCCGCTGGGTCACCGTTTCTGCCAGCATCACCAGTCGCTCCCAGTCCTGGCGTTCTCCCTCTTGAGTGGGGATTTCCTGTATGAACAGGCCCACAGCCCGCTCTTCGTCGGCAGCGAGCCACAGCCGCGTCGCCAGCTGTTCCGACTGGCTGAAATAATTTTGCAGGGCGTCCGCCAGATTGCGGCCTTCAAGTCCAACAATGCCCTGGTAAGGTTCGGCGCCCTCGTTCTGGATGGTCAGTGCCAAATGCCCCGCACCGTAGGTATCGGCAAGACCGGCGCTGACCGGTGGTTCATCGCGCCACTGCGCCAAACCGCGAATGGTCCGCCGATGGGTGGCCTGTGCCACCAGCGTATGCAGCGGTCCGGCACTGCGCGCCTGCAGGATGAGGGAGCCATTGAACTTGATGGTGGCTGATAGCAACACCGCCGCCGCCAGGGCCTGACCCAACTGATGCTGCACCCCCTCGGGATAGGGGTGTCGTTCCAAAACGGCGCGCCAGCTGGAATCCAGCCGGACCAACTCGCCGCGGACGCCGATGTCTTCAAACAGGAACCGTCGGAAACTGTCTTGCTCTGCCATGATCTATATCGCTGTTGTCTGGAAGTGCCGCCGCATCGCCCATGGTCGTCCTGAACGGGCGGCGTTACGGTCAGCCGGGCGCCTAGTATAAGACCTCCGGCATCATCGAAAATCGCCTCAGCCCGGATCGAACCGGGCGGAATCAGCCTATGTTTGAAAAAATCCGTATTCCTGCTACTCCAATTGGCCGCGCCGAGCCTCTACCGGTCGACGGCCCCCACCACGTCCTCGGGACTCCGCTGCAACCGCCCTTCCCAGCAGGCCTGGAGAGCGCCCTGTTCGGCATGGGCTGCTTCTGGGGCGCCGAACGACGGTTCTGGCAGCAGCCCGGGATATACACCACGGCGGTCGGCTATGCCGGCGGCCAAACGCCGAACCCGACCTACAAGGAAGTCTGCACCGGACGCACCGGACATGCCGAAGTCGTTTTGGTGGTATTCGATCCGGCCGATGCGTGCTTCCAGCGGTTGCTGTCCCTGTTCTGGCAATCACACGATCCCACCCAGGGCTTGCGCCAGGGCAACGACATTGGCCCGCAGTACCGTTCGGTACTCTATGCCACCACCGCAAACCAGCTGGAGCAGGCCCTGCACAGCCGCCAGCGCTACCAGGAAGCACTGGCGGCGGCCGGCCGGCCAACGGTCACGACCGAAATCGCCGCAGCACCGCCGTTCTACTACGCCGAAACCTATCACCAGCAGTACCTCGATAAAAATCCCGACGGCTATTGCGGCCTGCGCGGCACCGGCGTGCCCTACCCGGCCGCGTGCGAATAACGATCGCCCTTGCAACCGCCGCCGACGGGCGGGATACTTGGACCCGAGCCTGACTGGCTCCTCAATCGATACCAGGATCTACCATGACTCTTTTTTTGATCAGCTTTGCCGTCATCGCCATTGTCATCTTCATCATGGCCATCGGCGTCATGTTCGGACGCCATGCCATCAAGGGCAGCTGCGGCGGCGAAGGCGGGGCCGACTGCGTGTGCACGGAAAAGTGCGAAAAGCGGCGTAAGCTGGAGGCGGCCCAGCAACAATAAGTCGCGGCGGCGAAGCCGCCGGGATGCCAACGACACCTAAGACGAGGGGGTGGGTATGCTTGCAAACATTACGGTGAAAGATTACATGACCTCCAAGCTGGTCCTGTTCCAACCGGAGATGGGGGTCTATGAAGCGATCCGCAAGCTGCTGGATAACAAGATTACCGGGGCCCCGGTGGTCGATGGCAACGGCAAGGTACTCGGGGCGTTTTCGGAGGTGGATTGCCTCAAGATCGCCTCCAACGCCACTTACTACGAGGGCATGGCGGGCAAGGTGAGCGAATTCATGACCACCGATGTGACGACCGTGGATACGGACACCAGCATCCTGGAAGCGGCCGATCTGTTTGCTCAATCCCATCTGCGGCATTTCCCGGTGCTGGACGACGGCAAGCTGGCCGGGGTGGTCAGCCGCGTCGATATCCTGCGCGCCCTGTTGTCCATCCACTGAGCCTCGCCTCGACCGGCGCCTGCCAGAAGGCGCGCCGGTCGATCGTCACCTCCCCCTTCCTGCCGCCACGCCGACGGGATCTCATCGATCATGGCTTCCGTCACCCTCTACTGGCACGACTACGAGACTTTCGGAGCCGACCCCCGCCGCGCCCGGCCCTGCCAATTCGCCGGCCTGCGTACCGATGCGGATTTCAACCCCATCGGCGAGCCCCTCGTGCTGTATTGTCAGCCGGCCCGCGACGTTCTGCCGGCGCCTGAGGCCTGCCTCATCACCGGGATCACGCCGCAGAAGGCCCTCGCCGAGGGTATTCCCGAAGCCCGCTTCATCACCCGGATCCACGCGGAGCTGAGCCGGCCGGGTACCTGCGGCCTGGGCTACAACACCCTGCGGTTCGACGACGAAGTCACTCGTCACACGCTCTACCGCAATCTCTTCGATGCCTACGAACGGGAGTGGCGCAACGGCAATTCCCGCTGGGACATCATCGACATGGTGAGGGCCACCGCCGCCCTGCGACCCGATGGCATCGAATGGCCGACCGACGAGAACGGCAAACCCAGTTTCAAGCTGGAACGGTTGACAGCCGCCAACGGCATCGCGCACCAAGGCGCCCACGACGCACTGGCCGACGTTAGAGCGACGGTGGAATTAGCCCGACTGATCCGAAATCGCCAGCCCCGCCTCTACGATTTTCTGTGGCAGCACCGCGACAAACGATCGGCCTTTGAGCTGCTGAAACTGGGCCGTTTAGAACCGGTGCTGCACGTTTCCGAAAAGTTTTCCGCCGAGCGCCGCTGCCTCGCGGTGGTGGTGGCCCTGGCCCGACATCCCACCAATCAGAACGGAATCATCGTCTACGATCTGGCCGCCGATCCGGCGCCGTTGCTGGATCTGGATGCCGAGGAAATCCGCCGGCGTTTGTATACCCGTGCCGAGGACCTGCCGGCAGGAACCGAGCGAATCCCGCTGAAAACGGTGCACCTCACCCGCTGCCCGGTGCTGGCGCCAATCACCACCCTGCGCCCTGCCGACGCCGACCGGCTGACTTTGGACATGGACCGCTGCCGAGCGCATCTGGCGCCGCTGCGCGAGGTCGCCGAACTGGCCGCAAAGCTGGACGAGGTGTTTTCGGCACCGCCTCCGGAACCGCCGGACGGCCGCGATCCGGATCTGATGCTGTACGGCGGTGGCTTCTTCTCCGATCACGACCGGCAGTTGCTGGCCCGCATCCGCGACATGCCTGCGCATCAATTGTCCGCGCTGGAACCTCGGTTCGACGACCCCAGGCTACCGGAAATGCTGTTCCGCTATCGCGCCCGCAATTTCCCTGAAACGCTGGCCGGTGAAGAGTTGGATCGCTGGGAACTGCTGCGCCGGCGCCGTCTGACCGAACCTGGCGCCGGCGCAAACATCGTGTTGGCGTCTTACCTCGGCACCGTAAATCAGCTACTGGGAAGTCCGGATCTGCCCGACCGCGACCGCGCCATCCTGGCCGATTTGGAAGCCTACGGCCGGGAAATCCTCCGTTAGCGACGATGCCTGAAGTCCTTTATACTAGCGCCCGTTTTGGCCGGTCCGAGCCGATGGGCCGCGGCCACGATTCCTGATCCCCATCCTTTGGAGTATCCCATGAAGAAGCTGACCATCCTGGCCGCGACCCTGGCCTTCACCTGGGTAGGCGTTGCCCATGCCCACGGCCCTTCTCGGCAAAAGCTGACCGAGACGGTCGAGATCAACGCGCCGCCGGCCAAGGTGTGGGGAATCATCAAGGATTTCGCCAACCCCCACGCCTGGATGCCCATGGTGGCCAGCACGCATGCCGAGGGCGGCAATGCGCCTGGCGCCACCCGCGAACTGACCCTAAAGAGCGGCGGCGTCATCAAGGAAGAGCTGAAAAGCTATGAGGACGACAAGATGAGCTTTGCCTACAAGATCAGCGAAAACCCCGACTGCAAAGTTCTGCCGGTCAACAACTACTCCTCCAACATCGAGGTGGAAGCTTCCGGCAGCGGCTCCAAGGTCACCTGGAACGGCGCCTACTACCGCTGCTTCCTGCAGAACAACCCGCCGCCCGACCAGAATGAAGAATCGGCCAACAAGGCGGTCAAGACGGTCTACACCGAAAGCCTGGCCCATCTGAAAGCCCTGGCCGAGAAATGACATGGAGCGGTCAGGACTCTCATCGAGCCTGACGGGGAAGGCGGCGGTACTCACCGCCGCCTTTTTTGTTGGCTCGTCCAATACCAGCGCCACCCCCTTCGCCTACATCACCAACCAGAAAGCCAACAGCGTTTCGATCATCGACACGGCGACGGGGACCGTCACCAAGACGGTCAACCTCAAGCCGGGTACGGAACCGGCCGGAGTGGCGGTCAGCGCCAATGGCAGCCGTATCTGCATCGCCAATCCGACCGCCAAGACCGTTACCGTGATCGATGGCTCCAGCCAGACCGTCGCCGCCGAAATTTCCGCCGGCAGCGGCCCGGTGGGGATCGCCGTGGACGCCAAGGGTGAAGTCGGCTATGCCGCCGACTGGTACGAGCATTATCTGGCCGTGCTGGACCTCAAGTCGAACAGCGTGATCGGCAAAATCCCGGTGGGCCACTCCCCCGCGGGAGTTGTCATCAGCGCCGACGGCAGCAAGGTCTACGTCGCCAATCGGGACGACAACAGCGTGTCGGAGATCGACGCCAAGACCCGTGCAGTCACCCGCACGGTGACCGTCGGTAAACACCCCTTCGGGCTTCTGCTGGACCGCACAGAAAAGACCTTGTACAGCGCCAATGTGGAGAGCAACGACGTATCCGTGGTCGATCTGGCTCGCATGCAGGTGGTCGGCACCGTCGCGGTGGGAGACCGTCCCTATGCCTTGGCGGCGGCCGGCGACCGCTTGTTCGTGACGGTACAGTACGATAATGCGGTATCGGTGGTGGACCCCAAGGCGCTCAAGACCGTGGGCAAAATCGCGGTGGGCGAATATCCCGAGGGCATCGCGACCCACCCGGACGGCAATCATGTCTACGTCGCCAACTGGTTCAGCAATAGCGTATCGGTGATCGACGCCACCGCCCTGAAGGTCGTCAACACGATTCCCACCGGGGACGGCAGCCGGGCATTCGGCGCCTTCATCGGCCCGAGGGAACGCTGACCGGGCAGCCATGCAGGGGCTTTGGCTCGATGGTGGACGACTGACTTACCGGGACGATCTGCCCGTCCCCCGGCCGGCAGCTGGCGAAGCGCTGATCCGGGTCCGCCTCGCCGGCATCTGCGGCACCGACTTGCAGTTGCTGGCAGGCTACTACCCCTTCGAAGGCATTCCCGGCCACGAATTCGTCGGCGAGGTGGTCACCGCCGCCGATCCGGGCTGGGTCGGCCAGCGGGTGGTGGGTGAGATTAATCTCTTCTGTGGCCGCTGCGCGACCTGCGCCGCCGGCCGTCACCGCCACTGCGAGCGACGTTCCGTCTTGGGGATCCGGGATCACCACGGTGCTTTCGCCGAATATCTCACACTGCCGGTTCTCAATCTTCACCGAATCCCGGATTCGGTGCCGGACGAAAAGGCGGTGTTCACCGAACCGCTGGCCGCCGCGCTGCAGATTCAATCTCAGGTGGCCATCGGACCAGATCAGCGGGTGCTTTTGATCGGCGCTGGCCGCCTCGGTCAGCTGATTGCCCCAACCCTCGCCCTGACCGGCTGCCAATTGGAGGTCTCGGCGCGCTATCCGACGCAACGCCGACTTCTGCGAGCCCAAGGCATCCCCACACTGGAAGCTGACGAAATCCCGGCCACGAAGTATGACATAGCGATCGAAGCCACCGGATCGGCCGATGGGTTTCGTGAGGCGTGCAGAGCGGTCCGTCCGGCGGGAACCATCGTGCTGAAGTCCACCTACCGCGATAGTGTCGCGGTCGATCTGGCAAAGCTGGTCGTCGATGAGATCCGCGTGGTTGGTTCCCGTTGCGGAGACTTTGGCCCAGCCCTGGATTTGCTGGAGCGGGGCCTGATCGATCCCGCCGGATTGATTGCTGAACGACTACCCCTGAACGATGGCCCGGAAGCGTTTCGCAACGCGGCCTTGCCAGGAGCGCTAAAGGTCTTATTGGCGCCGCTCAGCGCCTTGGACTCACCGCATTCGGACAGCCCGGAATTTGCGGCACCCGGTCGAGGAACCGCAAACTCCCGACGGTGAAACAAACGGACCGGAACCAGCCGTGAAACGGCAAGTCCGGCCCGGCGGAGCTTAGCGGTATGCAGCCGCCAGATTGTTGAACAAGGCCCGGCTCATGCCGGTGATCTTGAGGAATTTTTCAAGCTCGGCGTGCAGGCTGGAGTCTTGAAAGGATTGCTGCATGATGATCAGCGAGAATCCCAAAATCGCGTTGACAGCACCAACGGCATCGGTGCGTGCTTTCGGATCGTCCCGGAACAATTCGTCCAAATCCGCCAACAGTAAGTCCCCGATCAGGGTCGTGCCACCTGCCATGAATTCGACCGGCAGCTTCACCTTGACGTGAACGTCGCCCACCCGATGCATCGCCTTGGTATATTCGGAATCGTAAGTTCCTGAAAAGAGCGACGTGAGCCAACGGAGATGGGTCTGCTTCAACACGTCGATACGCCCTTCGAGGAACGGCGACGCCTCTTTGATTGTCGACAAGGTTCCGTAAAAGGCATCGGTGATCTTGGACAGCCGCGGCACAATGACCGGGGCCAGCGATTTCAGGATTTCTTCCCGCTCCGGCGTCAAGCCGGCGAATTGTTTGGCATATTCGGTCATATGTTCAAAATTGATGTCACTCATTGGGGTGGGTTCCGTTATTAGTCCGTAACGATCAGTGCGGTCCGCTGAGGGGGAAAGGAAAAAGACCCCTTAGGTATAGCATCTGAACCGGATCTGTAAATGACGAACGCCCCCGCGCTTGCCCGACACCTAATCGAGTCCGCGGATTCCCCGCTCCACCTCCCCGTGCAATCTGAGTTGACGCTTGAGCACCTTGCCCGCGGCGTTACGCGGCAGTTCATCCAAAAAAATCACCTTGCGCGGCACCTGATGCCTTCCTAACTGCTGCCGGCACCAGCCGCGAATCGCCCCCTCCGTGGCCGCCGAACCAGCCTCCACCACCACGAAAGCCACCGGTATTTCCCCATGGAGCTCCTCCAGTTCGCCCACGACGGCGACCTCCCTGATTCCGGGATACTGGTGTATCACCTCTTCAACCACACGCGGGTAGACATTCATGCCATTGACGATGATGAGGTCCTTTTTTCGGTCGACGATACTGAAATAGCCGTCTTCATCCTCGGTTCCGATGTCGCCGGTCAGAAACCAGCCGTCCCGGAACACCTCGCGGGTCGCGTCGGGCTGATTCCAGTAACCTTTCATGACATTCGCGCCGCGCACGGCGATTTCTCCCGCCTCGCCCCTGGGCAGCGACCCCACTCCCTCCTCGCCGACGATGCGCATTTCCACGCCGGGCACCGCCAATCCCACCGTCCCAGGTTTGGTTTTACCGCCGATCGGATTGACGCAGGTGACTGGCGAACATTCGGTCGGACCATCACCCTCGTACACTTTCTGACCGAAATAGGCTTCGAATCGCCGCATCACCTCCACCGGCATGGCGGCGCCCCCAGAAACGCAGGCCCGCAGCGAAGCCAGCAGCGGCACGCGGTCCGGCTTGAGCCGCAACAGGACGCTATACATGCTGGGCACGCCGAGGAACACCGTGACCCCATGCGAATGAATCGTTTGCGCGACCTGCTCCGGTTCAAAGCGCGGCAGCGGAACGATGGCACAACCACAGGTCAAGGGCGTCAGCATGCCGACGGTCGCGGCAAATGCATGAAACATCGGCAAGACCACAAGCACCACGTCGGTGCCCGGTTGCCACTTCATGGCGGCCTGCACGCTGGCCACATTGGCGAGCAAATTGCCGTGGGTCAGCATGGCCCCCTTCGGCTTGCCGGTCGTACCCGACGTGTAGATGATGACCGCCAGGTCTTCCTCGGGGTCGAACTCGAAATCCGACGGAGAGTCAGTGGACTGCAGCAGTTTCTCCCATGACAGAGCGCCCTCCACCTCCGCACCGATCGATACGGTGAATTCCAAGGAATCGACGGCCTTGCTGAGCGCGATCGCCTGATCCGAGAAAATGGCCTGGAAAATTAGCCCCTTCGCCGTGCAGTCATTCAGGATGAATCCGATCTCACCCGGCGTGAGCAGCAGGTTGATGGGAACCACCACGGCGCCGGCCTTGACGATACCGGCGTATGCGACCGCAAAAAATTCGGAGTTGCTGCAATAAAGGCCGATACGGTCGCCCTTGGCGACACCCGACGCCACTAGCGACGCGGCGATGGCATCGGAGTCGCGATCAAAGGTCGCGTAATCGACAACACCGGACGAACCGATGATGGCGGCATGATCTGGATATTTCCGGGCGGACGCCCGAAGCGCATGAGCGAGCGAAATCATCGGATGTAATCGGGACCGCCCCCAGCGGCGTCTGAAAAGGCCGGCACGTCCTGCGCCGGCCGGTTTGACCTCAGTTGATCACGTTGTGCCCGCGACCGCGAAGGCAATTGATGAAGGCGCGCTTGTATTGGTTGTCGGCGTCCAGCCCCTGGTAGGCGCCGCCGCCAATGCCACCGGAAGCAGCACCAATGGCCGCACCCGCTCCGGGATTGCCGGTAACGGCGCCGATTGCCGCGCCTGTTGCCGCACCGAGCAAAGCGCCACCCGCCACACCCATGGCGGTTTCCTTACCGGTGCTGGCAGCCTGCTTGGCGAGCATTTCGCACTCGTACCGGTCTTGCGGCAAGCGAGCCGCGTTCGGATCGTTATATGTATCCACGGCAGGTTGATAGCCTCCATAGGTCGCGCAGCCACTCACGATAACAGTGGCAGCAAGGACCGAGGCAAAAACCGAAAACTTCTTGAACATGGAACCCTCGCAGGAAAATGGATGAACCACTGATTTAGCGCACCACGGCACAGGCACCGCGGGAAAACCAAGTGTAGCCAGTGTCGGCTGAGTCGCTTAAGGCCGGCTTAACCGAGTATCGCCTCACCCCGCGCTAGCCGCGGCAGTTCGCCGCTCAGTCCCATCGCATACTTCATGGCCAGCTTCTTGGCCGGAGCGATGCGCTCCGCGAGTCCCAGGCCAATGTTGCGGAACAACTTGACCGGCAGATGGACATTGCCAAAGACGCGATAGAACAGATCCATCGTAGTCATCATCAGCAGGTTGTTGCGCCGCCGCATCCGCTCGAAATCCTGCAGCGTCCTGGCAGCGCCGATATCCTTACCCTCGCGGTGGGCCGACACCAGAACCTGGGCCAGAGCCGCCGCGTCCAACAGTCCGATGTTGACGCCCTGCCCGGCCAGCGGATGAATCATGTGCGCCGCGTCACCGATCAAAGCCACGCCTTCTTTCGTGTAATTGAGCGCATGCTGCCGCTTCAGCGGAAAACTACCCTTGGAGACGATCCGAGTGACATCCCCCAATTCGCGAGGGAAAGCCGCCGCGACCTCCGGCAACAACTCCTCGTCCGGAAGCTCCTTCAACCGTCGAACCTCATCCGGGCTGTGGTACCAAACCAGCGAGGCATTGGGGCCATCCAGCGGCAGGAAAGCCTGCGGACCTGTGGGCAAGAACCGTTGCCAAGTGATGTCTTGCTGAACATATCCGGTCTCAACCGTCAACACCAGCGCGTGCTGCCGGTAGTCCCAAGCCGAAACCCCCATCCCCGCAGCCTGCCGGACCCGCGAAAAACCGCCGTCGGCTGCCACCAACAGGCGACCTTCGATACGCCGGCCGTCTTCCAACTCGACGGTTGAACCATCCGCGCGGTAATCGATCGATTTGGTCTTGACCGGACAAAACACGTCCACATTGGAAAACTGCTCCAATCGGTCCAGCAGGGCCAACTGGATGACGCGATTTTCGACGATGTACCCCAGCAAAGGTTCATTGATATCTTCGCTGCGGAATTCCACATCGCCCCGATCTTCCCAGACGCGCATTCTGCGAAATGGACAGCAACGCCTTGAGATCAAGCCGCCCCAAGCGCCGATAGTCTTGATGATGCTGGCAGATGCGATGCTGATCGCCGATACCCGCAAATCATGGGGCTGATCGGCTGCAAACGGCGGCGGCGGCGAATCTTCCACAATGGCGACCCGCAATCCGCTGTCACCCAGGCTACACCCGAGCGCCGCCCCCACCATGCCGCCACCAATAACAACGACGTCGTAATGCTCAGTCATAACCGCACCCAAAAGACTCCGGACAAACTCCGGAAAGCGCGCATAAGGTAAAAGCAGCCGCTCTCTGAGGCAAGCAAAGGAAAATCGGGGCAACACGCACAGCGACGCAGAATTCCATAAGGCAACGCGGTAAGCGACCGAATCGGAACATTCATGCCTCCGCCCCATCATCCGAAAGTCGGTAAAATACCGCCTCAGAGAAAGGAGATTTCAGAGTTAGATCCTATGTAGTATCATATTGCCGCTGTCCCCATCGTCTAGCGGCCTAGGACTCCGCCCTCTCACGGCGGCAACAGGGGTTCGAACCCCCTTGGGGACGCCA
>VEPB01000192.1 GCA_012026715.1 Methylococcaceae bacterium
GAATAATTGCGCTACGGGCAGCGCGATCAAGGTCCTCTACGCCCGAGAAATTAAAATTAATTCAGAAGAGACGTCTAAGGCATTCTGACGTATCTAACCCTTCCGGTCCATGGGCAATGCCTTTAAGGATAGAAAAATCATCCCCCCGGCAGGAATTTCGGGGGTCCAGACCCCACGGATGGCGTGAGCATCTCACGTCCCTATGAACTGGATTCCGGCAGGCCCATTCGCAAACGGTCGCTTTAGTCGCGACCTTTCCATGCCGGAATGACGACTTAACTTAACGGAACTGCCGTCATTGCGAACTGTTTATAAGGCCATGCCTTCAACTCGGACAGTGGACACCCGGCGATCAATTCCGGCGCCATGTAGAATTCGGCACCAAACCAGGCTTTCAGCGCGGCATAAAACCTGACTGTGGCGGCATGACTGCGTCGCCAATCCGGAGATAAGGAGTTTGGCGTGCCGCTCACATTGGCATAAAGGTCGGGAAAGGCGCTTTTCGAGTTGGAAATATACGTTCCCCGCCCATGCAGATTCCACTGTTCGTCGGACAGATCAAGAAGCCCCAATTCGGATAAACGAATCGTAAATGACCAGGGCTTGTCGCCACCCAATAGTTCCGCTTCGTGGACCCTATAACACAAACGCATCCGTTTCAAACTTCATTCAGGGCATCGTGACACGGACACAGTGAAAAAAATCAAGGCGAAATTGGTGGCTCGCGGCGGCATTCATGAAGTCCATGTCAACCCTGCGTGCGGTAGCGACCGTCGACTACGACCACGAGCGGCATAGAATCTCAGGAATCCTCGGGCTTCTGGAAGATCTGGATGTCGTGGTCGATTCGATCGAACATCTCCCAAGCATTCGCGGTAGCGACGTCAAGCCTGACGGCGAGAGCCGTCCTGAATTTCTGCAGGCCATACAAGACATCAATCTCCGGAATCAAAAAACAACGGAACTGTCGGTGGATTTGAATGCGCTGCAACTGGGCGCGGAGATCGGCGCACAGTGCGCCGCCGGCAAGCGCCACACACCCATCGCCCAGCTAATGGCATTCGGCAAGGATGCCGCATTCAAATCCGACAATGAAGCAGTACGGCCAGGGCATAAAGAAAATGCTGCCGTATTTGCCCCACGGCGCCCCATTCCCCGGACGGCGGCGGCAAACGCCGCAGCTGTGACGAACCGCGGCAAGCCAACTCCTTGGCAGCGTCAGCGGGAACTTACCGAAACCCCACGGCCGAACGACGGTTATTACCGAACCCGCAAGGTGAAAATGTCGCAGGCATTCGGTGAAATCCTACATAGTGTTTTGCTTGGTTAAACGGTTAAATACAGCCCTGCCCGCGGATCGCCGCCCAAGACAGGCAATCCGCGGGCGATGAGGAGGGGCTGAGGCCCCGTGGATCAGGAGACGACGGCGGACAGTTCCGCTAATGACCCGGCCGCACAGGCCGGGACCGGCAGCTTCCGCACACCGCCACACCGTCTTCGTTGACATCGGAACAGAGGACTATAGCCATGACTGTCAATTCACTCGCGCTGTCGGTGGCCGGCCTGATCGGACTCGGCCTGGATGCCACCGCCCATGCCGCTCAAGCGCCCAACTTCTACGAATGCACAGGCAGAAACGCCAGCGTCACCCTGACGGTGGGGAACGATGCACAGGTCGGGATTCTCCCCGCTGAGACCTCGCTGCAACTGCAGATCGGTACCAAGAGTTACAGCTTCGGGAAAAAGCAGATCACCACCGAATCGACTCTGATCGGCGATCTGTGGGAAGTGGCGCTGGAACACATACCCGACCTCTACCTCAAGCACGCTTCGGTGATCATCCCCGAAATCGCGTTGGGTCAGGAACCGGTCCAGTTCAAGAGCCAGTTGGTGCTGACCACGGTCAACACCCCTTTCGCCCCCCAGGCGTTCGAGGGCGTGGTCAATCCGTCGCGGTACGTCGATTTGAAGTGTACCGCTTCGACCGTATTCTTCTGAGCTGATCGTCCCGCTCGGTGTCCGTTCCGCTGATACGACCGTGTTCTGGACCGGCCGATGGGAAAGGAGCGATGGAACAAAGTCCTGGGCGCGCGGATGCCCTTGGATCCCCGTCCAAGGTCCGCTGTCCGCTCCGCCAGTGGAACGTGAACGAGGCCTCTGCTATGTGCTACCGCACTCCGCTCTGGTCCCAACCACGAATTTGCGCGCTACCCCGGAAGCGGTCGTTGGTCGCAACGATGCATCCTGAACCGCGCACCCTTGCGATCACCCAGCGAGAGTACCAAAGTTATGGGCGACATTAGCCGAGGCGGCGCGATCTTCACGAACCGTGTCGAGTATCCACTTCCTAAGAGGACGGGAGTGCGGGACTTCGTGTTCTACCTAGTCCCGAGGGATGGTTATGGTCTGAGCGCGAGGAAGTTCTTCGACCGGTTCTATCCCAACCACGTCAAGAGGGAGGCGGACAGCCTCGAGGCGCTGATGGCTTACCTAGCGGCGCAGGTCGATAGCGGCGTCACCCACATCCGCGAGGTCGTCATCGTTGCGCATGGCAACCCATTGGGCCTGCTGTCCCCCATCGTCGGCGGCGTGACCGCCACCAGCCTTCGGGAGTTCAAGTACATCACCGCGTTCGCCTTGGCGTTGCTGCAGAACGACCTGCGCGCGGGGAAGTTCGACGCCTTCAAACGTCAGCGGCAGAAGGCCGTCTCGCGTCTGCAGAACGACTCCTGGATCACGATCCGCGCCTGCAACTTCGGGCGTTCGCGGGAAGCGATGTACGCCTTGTACTCGTTCTTCGGCGGCCGGGCGAACGTGTATGCGCCAATGATTTACCAGCTGTTCGGCGACCCGCCGATCATGTTCGGCATGCGCCTCGAGAATCGCCTGCGCGTCCACGAACACCTGGTCAAGCAGCACTTCTTCCCGAAAGACGTGCACACCCCCGATCGCAAGGACGCCGTCGTGAGGGCGATGGTGGATCCGGGCCGGTTCTCGGAGCCATTCCCGATCGCCTCGAGGTCGCTCGACGATACGCAACCCGATCAATCGACGGCCTATGAGCAGATCATCGACCAGTTGAACGCCGGCATCATCGGTGCCGCGCTCACGCGGGCGCTTGTCGATCACGACTTCGTCCTGACCGCCCATCCGCGGGTGACCGTCGTTTCCAAAAACACCGAATGGCGGATTACGGACGCCTATCGTCACGAAGACACAACCTTCGAAATTCAATACACCGTCTACGAGCGCATCGAAATCTCTGGCGCGAACCGGCAGAAAGCAACTCTCTATGGCGCGGCCCAGCTGACCGGCAAAGTAAGCGGCAAGGCCTCGCTGCCCATGCAGCTGTTCCTGTCGAGCGAGGAGAACGCAATGCTCGCCGGCAAGGAGCTCACGCTGGCCGCCTATTCGGAAGCACCCGACGGCGGCGGTTCGAACCGTACCCGGTTCGATGCGGTGCTGCAGGTTCTCAGGCAGAACGCGTTCGCCGACGCCGGCGGCACGGTCGACATCAAGGCGGAGCTGAAAGACTCAAAGGGCATCGAGCTCAGCGCCCAGGCGGTGCTCCGCCAGATCTCGGCATCGGGTCCGGCCGGCGCCGAGCGGATCGTCTGGAGCATCGTCGACGGCCCGCAGCGCTTCCGGATCCTGCTCGAGCACCCGCTCACCGGCGACGGGTTCCGAGCGCATACGATCACGGTATACGACGACTACGCCGACCAGGCCCAGCGTCTGCGCGAGGGCTACCTGAGACTTGCGTATCTGGGGTCGGACCCCGACGCGCCGGGCACCGAACTGGCCGCCTATTTCGATCGGTTCACCATCGAGGAACTGGTGAGCGTGCTGGAGTACCTGCGGGCGCCGTTCAAACCGGGTCACGGCTACTATCTCCATCAGGTCCAGCAGGCGCTCTGCCGCCGCAAGGGCTTCCGCACCTGGCTCCAGCAGCACTCACCGCTAGACCCCAATTCGGTCCTTCCCAACGACCCATACACCGACTTGTCGCTGTCCGAGCAGGACGATTACCGCGAATTGTCGTATGTCTTCGACTTCAACCAGGTGTGGGCGGAGGTGAAGTCATCGAATCCGACCACCTGGCCGCTGCAGACGGACCTGTTCGATGAGGAAGATCTGGCAGAGAAGCTGCAGATTTCCGACGAGGCGATCAACAATCGCACCGAGCTGCCCGAGTTCGACCCCGACTCGCCTGGCGCCGATGTCGAAGCACTGCGGGCAATCGAGCGGATCGGCTTCGAGAAGTTCTTCGAAGCCGACAAAGCAGTCATCGAGCGGCTGCCCGAGAGCAGCCCCTCCCTGAGCTGCGCCGAGTTCGCAGCGGTCGTCGCCAAGTGGCAGGAGGTGAAGGATCTCGAGCCGGAGGGGATGCAGGACGCGCTCGAGCGCGAAAAACTGCCCAACGGCAAAAGCTACTTCAGCGTCCTGAAGGACCTCAAGACGTACGTCAAAGCGTGGTTCAAGATCGTCGACATCAAGATCCCCGGCATCGACTGGGTGGGCATGAGCAAGAAGGACCTGGCGAAGCTCGTGCTCAAGAAGGTGCCGTTCTTTGCACGCATGGCCTCGCTGCAGGCCATCCTCGAGGTCGAGTTCGTCTTCACCATACCGTTCGCGATGTGGATGGACTTCGTGGAGGCGCAACAGCACATGCGCGACGTCTGGTTCACGGTGGGACGGATCACGGTCATCCGCCAGTGGCTGCGCCGCCTCATCGACCAAACGTACCTGCACGAGAATGACTTCCCCAGCCAGATCGTCATCGATGTGACGACGCCGGTCGGAACCGACGTCTACTACCTCAGCCGCTACAAATGGGAGCAGTTCGAGGAGGGGAACGTCCCGAACAACTTTATCCCGGCTCCGGACCGCTTCAAGGATGGGTTCGACGGCCAGGCGCAGCTGATGGATCAGCTGGGCGATGCGATCCTGCGCTTCGCCGATGAGTCCATCGGCGATCTCCTGCGGGAATCGGACCTGGATGCCTGCAAGATTGAAGTGCTGCGCAAGGCCGGGGTCCTCGACGTCCGGCAGATCAGGGCATTGATCATTCGCGAGTTCGCCCGTCAGCTCCTCGACAAACTGCCGACCATATGAGGAACCCATGGCGCCGATGACGAATCAGATGGCCGGGCTGATCCGGCCCCTAAGAAACCTCCTCGAGCCTCTGCTGGATCGAACCTCCAGCCTGGAGTCGCTGGAGCATCTGTTCTACCGCTATGGCTGGCGTATCTCGCTCGAGGTCGCGACGTTCGAGACGATTTCAGCCGGATTGCAGGCGAAAACCGCACTCGAGGCATTGCTTGCGGTCATCGAACCGCTGCAGCAGAAGCTCGACGGCAATACGGGCCTGAGTTCGGGCGACGTCGCGGACCTGGCGCGCGCGCTCGATGCGGTAGTCACGGCGATCAGCCACTTCCGTATCGCGACGACGGACGTCTTGCCGCCTCCCCTCAACGACGACGGGTTTTGGCAGAACATCGCTGAGCAGATCTTCGACGATTTGCTCGAACAATACCTGCGCAGCTACCACCCCGCCTACTACCTCGTCCTGCACGCATCGGGTGTGATCGACTACCGCCCGAGTCTGCCAGAAGGTCCTTTCAGATGCCCGTACACACGGGTCATTTTCGACTGGCGGCAAATCGGCAAGCTGATCGAGAATCCTGCGGCTGCACTGAAAAAAACCTATCAGTGGGGCCTGCCGGATCAGCGGTTCGATCACGCGCGCTTCATCGACGTGCTGGAGCGCGTGCTCCGCGCGGCGCACCTATCGATCGATCGTCGACTGCCTGGGCTAGATCCTGCGTCGCTGCCCGCGAACTCACCGTATCGCATCGATGCAAGTGCTGACGCATTGAAGGCAACACTGATATCAGGCGTACTCGCCAAGGATCGAGCCATGTTCGAGCTCGGGTTGCGGATCCTGGTCGCAGCGAAAGCCAACGAACCGTTCGCCTCCGGGCTGATCCTCCATCCCGTTGCCCGCGGGGCCGCCGAGGGCAGCCTTCCGTTCGGCAACCTCGCCTTGAAATGGAAGGCGGTGCTGAACGCTGGCGAAGTGCTCGGGGTGGCCGTGTTCCCCGACACGATTGCTCTCGCCGGCGGGCAAGCGGTGCTCGGCACCTCCATCGAACTGGTCGACGCCCGACCGGAGCCATCGTATGTGTTCGGCACGCCGCATACGTCTCGGCTGGAGGTCAACAATCCGTCGATACGGCTGTCGATCGAAGGCGAAGCCGAAAATCCCGAAGTCCGATTGCGCGTCGGCTCCAATGCGCCTGCCGGAAAACCCGGTGCGCGTTTTATCGTCCCGATGGACGCCGCCGACAGCGTCGTCAAGGAAACCGTTCGGAAAAACACCTTGGAGCTTTCCTTCTCACCGGAAATGATCTGGTCGAGCCGCTCCGGATTGACGTTCAACGGAAAAACGAGCCTTGACGTCGATATTCCGATTCGCTCGTCGTTCGGTGGCGGCCAGATTCACGACCTCAAGTTCAAGCTCGGGCGCGCCGGTGCGAGCGCGAGTGACTATCCCGCTTTCGAGTTGGAAGCCTCAACGGCCCTTGACGTTCAGCTCGGCCCGGCACTAGCGGTGATCGATCGCATCGGTCTACTCATCGGGCTCGATTTCGCTACCGAAAATAAGAACCTCGGCTTCGTCGATCTCTCCTTCGGCTTCAAACCCCCAACCGGCCTGGGCCTGTCGATCCAGGCCCCCACCGTCACCGGCGGCGGTTTCCTGGCGTTCGATCCGGCCAAGCAGGAATACGCCGGCATGCTCCAGCTGGAGATCGCCGGGACGATTTCCGTGAAGGCCTTCGGCCTGCTCCCCACCCGCATGCCAGACGGCAGGTCCGGCTATTCCCTGGCGATCCTCATCGCCGCGGAAGGTTTCGCCCCCATCCAGCTGGGTTTCGGCTTCACCCTCACCGGCATCGGCGGTTTGCTGGGCATCCACCGGACCGTGGCGGTGGACGTCCTGCGTGGCGGCATCCGTTCCGGCACCCTGGGCTCGCTGCTGTTCCCCGCCGACCCCATCCGCAACGCCCCCCAGATCGTCAGCGATCTGCGGGCGGTGTTCCCGACCGCCCGCAATCGCCATGTGTTCGGGCCCATGGCCAAGATCGAGTGGGGCACGCCTACCCTGTTGACCCTACAGCTGGCGCTGATCCTGGAACTGCCGGAGCCGGTGCGGCTGATCGTGCTGGGGCGGCTTTTGGCCGATCTGCCCAGCGCCGACCATGCCCTGGTGCGACTGCGCATGGATGCGGTGGGGCTGATCGATTTCAACCGGGAAGAGATCAGCTTGGATGCCACCCTGTACGATTCCAGGATTCTGGAATTCGCGTTGAGCGGCGACATGGCGCTGCGCGCCAACTGGGGCGCCCAGCCGGATTTCGTGCTGGCGGTGGGCGGCTGCAACCCGCGCTATCCGGTTCCGGCGAACTTTCCCCCGCTGCGCCGCCTGACCCTCAGCCTGGGCGAGGGCGACAACCCCCGCCTGCGGTTCGAGTCCTACCTGGCGATCACGTCCAACACCGTGCAATTCGGCGGCCGGCTGGACTTTGCCTATTCCGCCTCCGGCTTCACCCTGGTGGGCTTTTTGGGCGCCGACGCGCTGTTCCAGTTCGAACCTTTCGCCTTCGTGGTCGACATCGGCGCCATGGTGGCGCTCAAGCGCGGCAGCTCCACCCTGATGAGCGTGGGCCTGGACATGAGCCTGGCCGGCCCCACCCCCTGGCATGCCTGGGGCAAGGCCAAGTTCAAGATCCTGTTCTTCACCGTCAAGATCGGTTTCGACCACCGCTTCGGCCACGA
>VEPB01000397.1 GCA_012026715.1 Methylococcaceae bacterium
GTCATCGGCGTCACCGTCGAGTATTTCGGCAAGGCCGCCGCCGAAGGTTTTCTGCATGACTTCGAAGGCTGGTTTGTATTCATGGCGTGCGGCGGGATGTTGCTTCTCGAAATGTGGGCTCTGGCGCGCCTGGGTCGCGATCCGCGCCCCCTTGGTGAAGTATTCGGCATCACGATTCCGGACCCACTTCCGGAAACCGCCCTATTCCGCGAACGGCGCTTGCCGACGCAATATTGGGTGGCGGCATTGGCCATTGCGCTGACTTTAGGGGGCTCCTTCACCTTGGTCGAACGCCAGGAAATCATCCCGAACCGCGCGGACTTTTCCCAATTTCCGCTCCAATTGGGCGAGTGGACCGGACATCGCGAGCGGATGGAGCAAAAATACATCGACCAGTTGAAGTTCGAGGATTACCTGCTCGCCGACTACACCAAGGCCGGGGCGCACTACCCGGTCAATCTCTACGTGGCCTATTACGAAACCCAACGAAAGGGCGAGTCCATTCATTCCCCCAGTTCCTGCATTCCGGGCGGGGGATGGCAAATCACGTCCCATGAAATCGTGTCCCTGCGGACGTCGAACCCCACGCATCGTTCGATGCCGGTCAACCGCCTGCTGATCCAGAAGGGCGAAGACCGGCAATTGGTGTATTACTGGTTTCAGCAACGCGGCCGGATCATGACCAATGAATACATGATCAAGTGGTACTTGTTCTGGGACGCGATCACCAAAAACCGCAGCGACGGCGCGCTGGTCCGGTTGACCACGATCTCTCCGAGAGGCGAGGAACTGGCCGACGCCGACCAGCGACTGACGGAACTGCTGGACCAAGCAATCGGAAAATTGCCCCAATTTATTCCTGAATGAGTTGACCGCCGTCTTCAGATACTCCCGGACCGGGAGACTGTAGCCCCCATCAATGGACCCGATACCGACGCACTTATGCTTTATTACTCGGTCTTTCTGACCGCACTTTTCATTTCGATGGTTCTGGTTGCGGCCATGATGCGTCTGGCGCCACAACTGGGACTGGTGGATCTTCCCGGCCACCGCAAGGTGCACGCCGAAGCGATTCCGCGCGTCGGCGGCATCGGCATCGCGTGCGGATCTGTCTTGGCAGCCCTTCTGTGGCTGGATCTGGATCGGGATCTGCTGCTCGTGCTCGGCGGGATGATCACCATCGCCCTATTCGCCCTGCTGGATGATCGGCTGGATCTGAATTACAAGATCAAATTCGCCGGCCAACTCGCCGCAGCCCTGCTGGTGGTCATGCCCGGCAGCGTGCTGATCGACCACCTGTCGCTGCAAGACCAGCTCAGTCTGCCCCGCTATGTTTCGGTCCCATTGACCGTACTCTTCCTCATCGGGATGACCAATGCGATCAATCTGTCGGACGGCCTCGACGGGCTTGCCGCCGGCCTGAGCATCCTCAGCCTGAGCTGCCTGATCATCCTGGCGGCGATCACCGGAAGCGCGATGAGCTTCATCCTGATGGCCTTGACCATTATCGGGGCGACGTTGGGCTTTTTGCGTTACAACACCCATCCCGCCATGGTGTTCATGGGGGATACCGGCAGCCAGTTCCTGGGCTTCAGCTTGGGCGTCCTGGCCATCTGGCTGTCGCAAAAGGTGAATACCGCCATTGCGCCGGAACTTCCCCTGGTTGTCATGGGTTTGCCGATCATCGATACCCTGCTGGTCATGAGCCGGCGGATTATTCGCGGTTGTTCTCCCTTCCTGCCGGACCGGACTCACTTTCATCACCGGCTGTTGGAACTGGGGCTTGACCACTATCAGGTGGTCGTTGCCATCTACGCCATCCAGGCCGGATTCGTCGCGGCCGCTTACTTTCTTCGTTACGAATCCACCCTGACCATCCTGAGTCTTTATGCGATGGGCTTGATCCTGATTGCCGGCATCCATCCCTTCGCCCAACGCTTGGGCTGGCAACTCGGCGCCACCAAAGAGGGCAATTTATCGGCCTTCTCCAGCACCATCCTCAGAACCAGGGCCCCGATAGCCGGGCTGATCTATGTTCTGATCACGGCAATGATCGGGGCCTATCAATTGGGCGCCGTTGCCGTATCCGCACAGTTAGCCGGAGAAATACTTCCCCTTTGTCTGGCGATTTGCCTGTTCGCCGTGGCCTGCCGGGTATTTCGGCTCTCCATGGCCACCGCCTTTATCCGGCTGACGATATACAGCTGCGCGTTATTATCAAGTTATGTCGGCATCTTCGAGCCCACAATGGTAAAATCCCTGGACGAAATGTGGCATCATGCCTATTTCGCCACGTTGATGTTACTGATCGCGATCGGCATGAGAATTTCCGCCGACTCCAGTTTCCGTCTGACGCCATCGGATTTTCTGATGATGGCGGCCCTGGTTACGGCCGCCAATCTGCCATTACTGAAAGATCCCAGATACTCCCAGATCACCATGGAAGCGGCCGTGATCCTTTACGGCATTGAATTCGTCCTTAACAGGAACGGCGTCGGAAAAGATATCTTATTGGGAATAGCCGTGCTGTCCGTGTTAGCCATAGGAGCAAAAGCGATATGACATCGCCCCAGGATGATCTACCAGACCAAGGCCCGACCGGGGGAGAACGATCCCGTGCGCAGGGACGGACCAGACACAAAATCTGTTGGGTCACCGCCATTTTCGTCCTGGCTCCTGTATCGGCTCGAGGCTTCGACATTTCGGTGGGTGGAAACGGCGGCCTTGCGGAGGAATTCAACACCAATATCTTCCTAACGCCCAACCCGCACAAGGAAGTATGGGGGCAGGGCTTTAACGCCAATCTGAACGCGACGGCCTCGGAACGGCACTGGCAAAGCCGCTGGGATGCCAACTTCGTGAACCGCTGGTATCTAGGAAACAACGACCTGGATTATGCCAACCAGTTGTTCTCCACGAAAAACAGCTACAGCATCAGCGAGCGCTCCATCCTTGGCTTGAATGCCAATTACAACAGGGACAATACGTTGAGCTCCTTGGCAGACAACAGCGTAGACGTGGGCTATGTATTCAGGAGAGTTCCGCGCACATCCAGAGGAATATCTCCAAACTGGATGTATTCGTTGACCGAGAAAACCAGACTTTCCGCGCAATACAGCTACCAGGATACCACTTACGAGAAATCGGCAGACGTAGCCGGCAGATTCGTGGATTCGGTATCCCATTCCGGAGTAGCCACGGTCGATCACCAATATTCTGAAAGACTGTCCCTACGGGCCATTGGGGTCGCCTCGACCTATGAGATGGCGTTCCAGGAAGGCGCTTCGTCGTCTCCGGGCCTGGTCTACCAGAACGGCATCCCCATCATCGGGATAAACCGGATAACCACCGGCGGAACCGGGGTCATCGACACGCAAAGCCTCTCCTTGGGATTCACTTATGTCCCAACGGAAACCATCAAGATCGATTTTTCCGGGGGCGGACAATTCAATCAGGTCAGCAATCCCGGCGCCACGGTCTCTTTCGAACCCATGTTCAACGGCGGCGTCCCCCGGACATTCAATACCAGCTCCCATTCATCCGCCTTTTCCGAAATTCTTTCCGCCGAGGCCACCAAGCGCTTCGAACGCGGAGAGTTTGGATTTAACTACAGCAAGAGCCTCAGCCCTAATCTGCTGGGGCTGCTTATATCCAGTGAACGTTACGGCTTTAACGGACGCTATTCATGGACACAGCAATTGGCATCCAATTTCCGGCTGGCGGTCACCGACACTGCCGCGAGTGGCTCCGGGACCGGCTCGACCACCCGCTTCTCGCAACGCTCTCAGTTCGAAATCGGCTCTGGCATCACCTGGACACTGACCGAACGGGCGAGCCTGAGCGCCAACTATCTATATCGACAGGTTGAATACCCTTCCTCGCGGCGTGAAGCCGAAGACCATTCAATCATTTTAAGGCTTCAGTACAACCCTGACCAAATCCATTTCTGAGTTGTAAAACCTATGGAAGAAAAAAACTTACAAGATTATCTGGCGGCAGCCAAGCGGCACAGTCGCGCGGCCCTGGTGATTGCCGGCAGCATTTTGATCATCGCACTGCTGGCGGCATTCCTGTATCCGTCGACCTACCGATCGAGTTCCACGATTCTGATCGAAGAGCAGGAAATCCCCACGGAACTGGTGAAATCCACCATTACCACCTTTGCCGCGCAACGATTGCAAACCATCAATGCAAGGGTGATGACCCGCGCGAACCTGGAGAAAATCATCCAAAAATTTGATTTATATCCCAAGGAAAGAGCACGAGACACCATGGAAGAAGTTATCGAGAAGATGCGCGACGACATTTCCTTCGATCCCATTTCCGCCGAAGTCATCGATCCCCGCACCGGCCAGCCCTCCAAGGCCATCATCGCCTTCTCCCTGTCTTATGACGGACGCAGCCCCGGCTTGGTGCAGCGTGTCGCCAACGAAATCACCAACCTTTACCTGGAGGAGAACCTCAAGTCGCGGGCGCAAAAGACCGCCGAGACCGCCGGGTTCCTGCAGGAGGAAGCCCGCCACATGAGCGAGTACGTGTCGCAGGTCGAAGGGAAGCTCGCGGCATTCAAGGAAGCCCATGTCAGCACCTTGCCCGAGCAAAAAACGCTGATCATGCAACAGACCCAGACGCTGGAGCGGGATATTTCGGACGTCGATACTCAGCTGCGCACCCTGGATGAACGAAAAGTCTATCTGGACGCCCAGTTGGCACAGATCAAGCCGGAAAGTTCCACTTATAGCTCAACCGGAGAACGCATACTCAGTCCGGCGGATCGGCTCAAATCCTTGAAAACCCAATACCTGGCCCTTGCCAGCAAGTATTCCGAGAAACATCCGGATGTCGTCAAGGCCAAACAGGAAATGGAAGCCATGCAAAAGGAAGTCAATAAGAAAGGAACTGCCGATGCCGATGAAGTAAAGCAGTTAAATGAATTAAGAACTGAAAAAGCGGCTTTGCTCGAAAAGTATTCGGAGACGCACCCCGACGTCATCAAGCTTCAACAACAAATCGCTGCGCTCGAAGCCGATGTGGCCGCGGCATCCAGAGCCGAGACGGAACGGACGGTCGCTTCCGAAAACGCCGATAATCCGGCGTATATCACCCTGGATGCCCAGCGCAAATCCATCGACCAGGAAGCCAGTTCCCTGCGGCAAAAGAAGGTGGAATTGAAGAAAAAGCTGGAGGATTACACCAATCGGCTCGGCACCATGCCAGACGTGGAACGCCAGTATCTGGAACTGGTCCGCGATTACGACAATGCCGCCGCCAAGTTCCGCGAACTGAAAGCCAAGGAGATGGAAGCCAACATCGCCGAAGAACTGGAGAAGAAGAGCAAGGGTGAGCGGTTCTCCGTCATCGAGCCGCCCATGCTTCCGGAAAAACCAGTGAAGCCCAACCGCATCGCCATCGGATTTCTTGGATTTATACTGTCAATCGGAGCAGGAGCAGGTTATGTATTTCTGCTGGAAACCCTGGACAAATCCATCCGCGGTGCGCGCCAGATCGCTGCCGTCACCGGTTATGGTCCGCTGGTGAGCATACCGCTGATCATGACCGAGGAAGTCAAGCAGGCGATGGATCGCCGCAAGATTGTCATCGCCGCAGCAACGGTTGGAGCGGTAGTCGCCGCGCTGGTGCTGGTCCACTTCCTGTTCAGCCCGTTGGACGTGCTTTGGTTCCGGGTGTTGCGCAAACTCGACCAGCAGTTCTGACCGGCCGCTTCCACGAACCTGCCATCCATGACCACTCACGGTTACCCTCAATGCCGTTAAGTTAAGCCGCTGGGTTCCCTCTCCCTGCGGGAGAGGGCTAGGGTGAGGGCCTGAAGCGCTTGATATTCACGGACACCTCATCGAAAA
>VEPB01000593.1 GCA_012026715.1 Methylococcaceae bacterium
CTATTTTTCCGAGCCACCCGCCCGGTAGTTCTTCAACTGAGGAAGCAAATTGCTGAGGGCGCCCTCGCCGAACAGCAAGCCCAGCACCAGGAAGTTCACGATCCAGAAGGCCGACAGCAGGGCGCCGCCGACGATGGTGGCCGCACCGGCATCCGCCCCCGTGCCCAGCTGCCTGGCCCGAGCGACGATGTCCCAGTGGCCGGAGAACACGAAGAAGTCCAGGATCAGCAGGGCGTATCCCCAAATCGTCCGCTGCGCGTCCCGCAACCACTGCCAGAAGCCCTTCAGCCCCGCAACGATGGCATCGTCGGGATCGTGGACCGGCAAGACGAGAGCGGTCGCCGGCCCGTCGTCGGACTTTTGCGAAAGAGCCAGCACCCGCTGATCGTGGTCGGCGCCGATCTCGTCGAAGACCGCCACGATCTGGGCCCGATCCTCGGCACTGAGGGAAGCGGGCAGCGCCAGCTCAAACTCCTGCCGCCGCCCTTCCAGGCCACCATCGGATTTCAGATAGCCCGAAACGGTTTCGTAATAACTCATCGATTCATACTCCTGCCATTGTCATCTTGTCTTAACCGGCCATGACACTCGCGCCACCCCGGTCCATGAAAGCACTCGCGCCACGGCCGGTTTCCCTCACCCCAGCCCTCTTCCAGTGGGGGAGAGGGAGACCAAGGCGTTCGCTCCGCGACTGTCACGGCAATGCCGCCCGGTTTGGTTGGCGGATTCAACCCGGCCGCTCGCCCGCGGCCACGCTCATGATCGCCCCAGCCCAGATCAAGGTCAGTGCGGCTTGGATCAAGGTAAGCCGCAATGGAGCAGGCCCGATCGCCGCCCGTTCCACCTCCTTCGTCAGCAGGCGCCAATCGAGCCCTCGGACGGGCTGGACAAATCTGCGAAGCGGCACGGGTTGAAGGAATCCCGCCAACCCCAGCAGCACGGCGCCGACGGCACCGATCACGAAGCCGTCGCGATAGGTGCCATCGGCTCGGACGACCAGGAAGGCTCCGTTCACGACCCCGAACGCCAGTGGCGGAATCCGGTGAATCATGTAGGGCCAGAGCCTGGCGCCGTTGATTCCGTGGCCTTGGCGTCGCAACTCGTCGTCGGTCGGAAAGTCCGGGAATACCTGTGACGGATGCGTTCCGGTCAGGGCGATATACCCGGATACCCCACTCAACACCGCTGCAAACAGAAAAGCGATGCACCCCGGCAGCGTGTCGAACGGCCATCGCCAACTCGCCCAACCGACGGCCACTGCCTCTCTCAGCACGATGCAGGCGATGGTTAGCGCGGTAAGAAACAAAAACAGCGCGGGGATCCGCATCCACCAGGAGACGCGGGTCGGCTCGCCCATGCATGATTCCATGATTTTCCCTCAGTCGAATCGGTCGACCCTTGCCTGAGCGGCATTCGCGTGTCCGCCCTGCCCCGGTGGGGATTTCCCCAATATTCGGTAGAAATTCGGAGCAGAAGCCGTGCCACGCGCAGGTCGCCGCATCGAGCCAAATCCCGTCGAGTCCATCGCCGGCCGGCCCCGCTCGAAACCGCAGGTTTTCTGCTGATCCACAGGCACCACTGCTGCCCACCTGTTGATCGGAGCGCAGCGCCAGCGAAGCCACCCCGCTGCAATGCCCGCGTGGCGCTGGCCCGCTCCCTGCTTGATGGTGTCGGTCCGCTGTCCAGCCGGCACCCCGCAGCCGGAACAGCCACCTACAGGAGGCCCCATGACTCATAAACACCGCCCTTTCTACATGGTCGCCGCGCTGACCATCGCACTGTCGTCCAGCCTGGCACGGGCGGAGGCGCCCCCCCTCGATCCCAAGGCCATCACCATCAAGCTGCCCGAGGAAATCCACTGGGTCGCCAACCCCAGCGGATCGGAATCGGCGGTCCTGGTGGGCGATCCGTCCCAACCGGGGCTTTACGTGGTGCTGAACAAATGGAAGGCCCACCACAACAGCAAGCCCCATTCCCACCCCAACGACCGCTTCATCACCGTCATTTCGGGCACTTGGTGGATGGGCACCGGCACCGATTACAACTTGGAACACCTGAAGCCGGTCCCCGCCGGCAGCTTCGTGACCCATTACGGCAAGGAGATCCATTATGACGGCGCCAAGGACGGCGATGTCATCCTGCAGATCGTCGGCATTGGGCCGGCGACGGCGCCGCCCGCCGACAAAAAATAGGGCTGGCACCCACATCAAAGGTGCATACGTCCTACCGCCACGAGCTGCTGGCGGAAAAACAGGAGCAGGTCAATGGTTGTTCGCAACGGGACATGCGCAACCGCCCTCCGGGCAGCTAAGTCCCGAGTCGACAACCGGTTGGACTTTGGCATGGGTCGTGACTGAAGAACATCGCCACGCCGCGAGCGGTGGGCCGATTCCCGGCATTTTCCTTCGGAGCCCAATCCATGCCTAAGCAACCTAGTGTTTTACCCCTTGCGATTCCCACCCTGACCGCCGTGGTACTCGCCGCCATTCCCATCGTCGACGCCCATGCCGACGCCGTGACCGACTGGAACGAAATCACCGTCAAAGCCACCAAGGGCTTCGACGGCACCACCGGCACCGGTGTCGCGCTCAATTCCAATCTGAGCTCGCGCATCGAAGCCATCGAGGCACGGGCGGTGTTCGATGCCGTCAATGCCATCGACCATTTTGCCGCCCACGGCTACTACTACAACGGCAATCACAAAGGCTCCACGTCCGCCGCCGCGGCGCAGGCCGCCCATGACGTATTGCTGAGCCAGCTGCCGAACCCAGCCACCAATCCCGCCGTCGACGCCCGCTGGAGCAACACCCGCACGTGGTTGGACACCCAACTGAGCACTTATCTGGCTGGCCAAAACATCGATCCTGCCGACCCCGGCCTGGAAGCGGGCAAAAGTGCCGCAGCCGCAGCCATCGTCGCGCGCCGTTTCGATAACTCCGGCCCCGTGACCACCTATGGCGCGGCCTTGACGCCGGACTCCAATCCCGGCATCGGCCTGTGGCGTCAGAGCAACGGCGGCGCTGGAGCCATAGCGACCGCCACCGGGGCGCCCACCGGTTTCGACGCCGGCGGAGCCATCCTCGGGCGGCAGGGCATCGACCTGAACTGGCGCGACGTCACACCGTTTGCCCTCAGCTACGACCAGAAGGCTGCGCTGGTGGCCAAGGTGCCGCTGTCGCCGCAGGTGGGCAGTCTGGAATATGTGCATGAACTGGCTTTTGTGAAGGCCTTGGGCAAGGACGATTCCACCGACCGCAGCGCCGACCAGACCGCCCAGGCCTTGTACTACAAGGTCGATGCGGAACTGTTCGTCAACGAAGCGGCGCGCATTGCCTCCGCCGCCCGTGGGCTCAACCTGGATCGGAACGCCAGCCTGTTCGCCCTGCTGGACAGCGCGGTGGCGGATGCCCGCTTCGCCGCCTTCGACTCCAAGTACGAACAGAAATACTGGCGGCCCATCACCGCTCTCAATGCCGACGCCAACGGCGCCGTCACCAACGATTACAGCGCCTGGCATCCGCTGGCCGCGAGCCCGCCCCATCCCTCCAACACCGCCGGCCACAGCGCCACCGGCGCCGCCGGCTTCGAAGTCCTGCGGGCCTTCTTCGGCGACCGCATAAAGCCGGACGGCGGCGCCGTAATCCTCGGCACCCTCCCCTGGCTGACCGGCACCAACAACGGCACCGGCATCAACACCAGCCGCGAGGTCAAGACCTTCAGCCAGGCCCAAGTGGAAAACGGCGCCAGCCGGCTGTACCTGGGAGTCCACTTCGGTTTCGACAACCTGCAGGGCCAACTGCTGGGCCTGGCGGTAGCCGATGCCCTCATCGAGTCCGACGACCCGGCAGCCGAGGCGCTGCACATCGTCCGGGACGCTCCAGCCTCCGCCAAGCGGATCAAGTCCACCCTCCTGAAATCACCGGATGTTTACGGCTACTTCGGATTGCCGACCACGCCGCGATCGGCCCACTGAGGGATCGCGCAAGCTCCCGCGGCTCACGACCGCGGGATTGCTGCGGCTAGAATCGCCGGCATGCTGAACACCACCGCTCTCACCAAAAGCTACGGCGGCAAGCCAGTCATCCGAGGCCTGTCGCTGTCCTGGATCGAGCCGGGCATCCGGCTGGTCGCCGGCGCCAACGGGGTGGGCAAATCCACCCTGTTGGCCCTGCTCGGC
>VEPB01000523.1 GCA_012026715.1 Methylococcaceae bacterium
AGCAGCATTTCCTGGATGATGTCGGGCAGGGTTTCGGCTTCCGATTCCACCGCGCCGGTGAGCGGGTAGCAGCCCAGGGTGCGGAACCTGACCTTCTTCAGTTCCGGCTGCTCGTTCGGCTCCAGCGGCATGCGCTCGTCGTCCACCATGATCATCACCCCGTCGCGCATCACCACCGGGCGTTCCTTGGCGAAGTAGAGGGGCACGATGGGGATGTTTTCCAGGTAGATGTACTGCCACACATCCAGTTCGGTCCAGTTGGACAGGGGGAACACGCGGATGCTCTCGCCCTTGTTGATTTTGCCGTTGTAGATGTTCCACAGCTCCGGGCGCTGGTTCTTGGGGTCCCAGCGGTGATTGCGGTCGCGGAAGGAATAGACCCGCTCCTTGGCGCGGGACTTCTCCTCGTCCCGGCGGGCGCCGCCGAAGGCCGCGTCGAAGCGGTATTTGTCCAGGGCCTGTTTCAGCGCTTCGGTCTTCATCACGTCGGTGTGCTTCTTGCTGCCGTGGGTGAACGGCCCGATGCCCTGGCGGACGCCGTCCTGGTTGATGTGGACGATCAATTCCAGCCCCAGCTGGCGGACCATCTCGTCGCGGAAGGCGATCATCTCCCGAAACTTCCAGGTGGTATCCACGTGCATCAGGGGGAATGGCGGCTTGCCGGGGTAAAAGGCCTTCATGGTCAGGTGCAGCATCACCGCGGAATCCTTGCCGATGGAATACAGCATGACCGGCCGCTCGAACTCGGCGGCGACCTCGCGGATGATGTGGATGCTCTCGGCTTCGAGCTGCTTGAGGTGGGTTAGTTTGTAGTCGTTCATGGGGGATGGGTCGTCAAAATTGGCCTGAGCTCTTTATCCCCTCTCCCTGCGGGAGAGGGCTAGGGTGAGGGCCAAAGCCTGGTGCTCCGGCAACCGCCGCCGCGAGCATGATGCGCCTCAAGCGCTCACCCCAGCCCCTGTCCCAGAGGGAGAGCGGCTTTTAGCCCTGCAACTTGGTTTTCAACAATTCATTCAACTGGGCCGGATTGGCCTTGCCCTGGGTGGCCTTCATCGCCTGGCCGACGAAGAAGCCGAACAGCTTGTCCTTGCCGGAACGGTACTGGGCCACCTGGTCCGGGTTGTCGGCGATGATCTGGTCGATGGCCGCTTCGATGGCTCCGGTGTCGGTGATTTGCTTCAAGCCCTGCTTGTCGATGATGGTGTCGGCGTCATCCTGGGATTCCCATAGCAACTCGAACACCTGCTTGGCGATCTTGCCGGAGATCGTGTTGTCGGCGATGCGCTGGATCAGGCCCGCCAACCGATCCGCGCTGACGGGGCTGTCCTGAATTTCCAGCCCGGCCTTGTTGAGGGAGCCGGACAGATCGCCCATCACCCAGTTGGCGCACAGCTTGGCTTCGCAGCCGGCGGACTTGACCACCGCCTCGAAGTAGTCGGCGATCTCCCGGGTCGAGGTCAGCACGGTGGCGTCGTAGTCGTTCAGCCCATATTCCGATTTGAAGCGGTCGCGCTTGGCGTCGGGCAGTTCCGGCAGGGTCGCGCGCACGGCCTCGATGAAATCGCCATGAATTTCCAGCGGCAGCAGGTCGGGATCGGGGAAGTAGCGGTAGTCGTTGGCCTCTTCCTTGGTGCGCATGGAGCGGGTCTCGTCCTTGACCGAATCGTACAGCCGGGTCTCCTGCACCACCTTGCCGCCGCCCTCGATCAGCTCGATCTGGCGCTCGATCTCGTAGTTGATGGCTTTTTCCACGAAGCGGAAGGAGTTGAGGTTCTTGATCTCGGCGCGGGTGCCGAACTCCTGCTGGCCCTTGGGCCGCACGGAAACGTCGGCGTCGCAGCGGAATGAACCTTCCTGCATGTTGCCGTCGCAGATTTCCTGATAGCGCACCAGGGCGCGGAGTTTCTTCAAATAGGCCACCGCCTCCCAGGCGGAGCGCACGTCCGGTTCGGACACGATTTCCAGCAGCGGCGCGCCGGCCCGGTTCAGGGCGATGCCGGAGTAGCCGTGAAAATCCTCGTGCAGCGACTTGCCGGCGTCCTCTTCCAAATGCGCGCGGGTGATGCCGATGGTCAGCTCGGTCTCGTCCA
>VEPB01000354.1 GCA_012026715.1 Methylococcaceae bacterium
GCGACCTGGGCCAGTTCCAGGATGCGCTCGTCGATGTCGAGGAAGGACATGTGGCAGCCGAAGCAGCCCGCCAGGGAGGTGGTCGCAACCTTGATCTTCTCAGCCATGTTCGTCTCCCATCGCCGCAGGTTCCCAGGACAGGCTCCACTCGCTCACGTTCTGCTGATCGAACTGGCGCGCGCCGATGGGGGTTTCAAAGCCGTGCCGCTTCACGATGATGGCTCCCACCGGACACACCTGGGCGGCCTTGTCGGCGGGCGTCAGGTCGGTATCCTTGAGCAGTCCTGAATCGGCGTTCACCACCAGGTGGGTATGGATGCCCCGTCCGGACAGCCCGAACACGTTCTTGCCGTCGATCTCCCGGCTGGCCCTGACACAGAGTTCGCACAGGATGCAGCGGTCGCGGTCCAGCAAGATGTCGGGGTGGGACGAATCGGTTTCCCGCTCCGGGTAGAACAGCGGGAAGTGGGGATCCAGCATGTTGAGAAAATACGCTACGCCCTGAAGCTGGCAGTTGCCGCTCTTTTCGCAGGAGGGACAGAAATGGTTGCCCTCCACGAACAGCATCTGGGTGATGGTGCGGCGGGTGGCGTTCAGTTCCTCGGTGCTGTTGAGTACCTGTTGGCCGTCGGCGGCGGGGAAGGTGCAGGCCGAGCAGTTGCGGCCGTTTACGTTCACCGTGCACAGCTTGCAGCTGCCGTGGGGCTTGAACTCCGGGTTGTGGCAAAGGTGGGGGATGTAAATGCCGGCCCGGGTCGCGGCGTCCATGATGGTGTCGCCGTCCTGGAACGGAACTGGAGTTCCGTCGATGGTGATGGTGTTGCGGATGTTCATACCGACTCCTGCTCCAGGTGGGCGTGGGCGTCGTCGCGGCCGGTCATGCGGCGGGCGGTGGACAACTCCCCGTCGAGGTCGAAGCCCGGTTCGAAGCTGATCGACTTCAGCCGTGACTGGTATAGCTCGGGGAAGCGCTCCAGGGTGGCCAGCAACGGGTTGGCGGCGGTTTGGCCCAGCCCGCAATGGCTGGCGGCACGAACGAACTGGCCCAGATTGCCGATCTCCACCAAATCGCCGGCCGCGCCGTGGCCCGCGCACAGCTTGTCCATCGCGTTGCGCAACAGCGAGGTGCCGACCCGGCAAGGGGTGCAGAAGCCGCAGCTCTCATGGGCGAAGAAGTGGGTGAAGTTGCGGACGATCTCCAGCACGTCGCGGGTCTTGTCGAAGATCATGAAGGAGCCGCCGGTGGCCAGGTCCTCGAATCCCAGCCGACGTTCGAATTCCTGTTCGCCGATGAAGACGCCCGAAGGCCCGCCGACCTGGACGCCGAAGGTGTTGGCCGCGCCGCAGTCCTTCAGGATCTGGGCGATGCTCACGCCGAAGTCGTATTCGTAGATGCCGGGACGGGCGCAGTCGCCGCAGATGCTCAGGATCTTGCTGCCCTTGGATTTCTCGGTGCCGTGGCTGGCGAACCAGACCCCGCCCTTGAGGGCGATGGCGGCGGCCGCGACAAAAGTTTCCACGTTATTGACCACCGTCGGTCTGCCGAGATAGCCGTGGGTCACCGGATAGGGGGGGCGGTTGCGCGGCGTGCCGCGTTTGCCTTCCAGCGATTCGATGAGGGCCGATTCCTCGCCGCAGATGTAGGCGCCGGCGCCCATGTGGATTTCGATGTCGAAATCGAATCCTTCCCGGCCGAGGATGCCCACGCCCAGCAGGTTGAGCCGCCGGCGTTCCGCCAGCACCGCTTCCAGCTTGGCCCTAAGCGCCAGGTACTCGCCCCGCAGATAAAGGAAGCCCTGTTTGGCGCCGACGATTCCAGCGCACAGGGTCATGCCTTCAAACACCTGATGGGCGTGGCTGTTGAGCAGTACCCGGTCCTTGAAGGTGCCCGGTTCGCCTTCGTCGGCATTGCAAACCACGTAGCGTTCCATTCGTTCGCCTTTTTCCACCGGACAAACCGCCGTTTCCTCCGGACCCTCGAAACAGAACCGCCATTTCCACGAGGTCTGGAAGCCGGCCCCGCCACGGCCGCGTAATCCGGACTTGTCGACTTCGTCGAGGGTGCTTGCCAGTCCCCGCATCAGCGACCATTTCAAGGCGCTACCCGAGGCTACCGGGTTGCTCAGCAACAGGCCAGGACGGCGCACGTTGTCTCGAGCCGAGAACAGATCCTGAGGCCACTGTGACAGCGGAACGTCTGCTTCGACCAAGGCGCTGATGCGGTCGATGCGGCTGCGGTCGAGTTTGGGCAGCCACCAGCCGTTCACCAGCCCGGCCGGTCCCTGGTCGCAGAGCCCGGAGCACGAGGTATAAGCGAAACTGACCCGGCCGTCGGCACGGGTCTCGCCGTCCGCAACGCCCAGCTTGTCGCACAGATAGGTACCCAGTGCGCGGCTGCCGAGCATGTGGTCGCTGATGGAATCGCTCAGCTGGAGATGGTAGCGGCCCTGCGGCTGTGTCGACAGGAAACTGTAAAACTCGGTGACGCCCTGAACTTGGGCAAGGGGAACTCCCAGCTGCTCGGCAAGCAGTTGCATCACCGGGCGGGGGATGTGACGGAAATGGTCCTGCACGTCCCGGAGGATCTGCAGTAAGCGGGTGGCGTGCCGGCCGTGGTTGGCGACCACGGCTGAGAGCCAAGCCTGATCGGCATCGCTGATGGTCATGGGCAGTCTCCATGGCACCCAATGGGGTGCGTGCGGAAAACGCTGAGAGCCTGGGTTTCGGTCAACAAAACCGGACTACCCAGGCTGGTGGTCCGGGGACCGTGGATTTTCGATTCTGCCGCTGCGTCGTCGACTTTTGGGCTGCCGGGGAGCGCGAGTCGACGGCGAAGAAGCCGACAACGCCCGGCCAGCGCAAACGACGCCTAGCTCTTGCCTGGCTTCTTGGCCGCCAGCAACTGGCTCATGATCTGTTCCTTCGCTTTCAGCCAGTCTTCCTCCTCGAAGCCGGTGGCGAAATTGCGTTTCTCGGCCAGGTAGTAAGCGGCCTCGGCCACCATCTTGTCGATCACGGACTGATCGGGCAGGTTGGATTGGGTCGGGGCAGCATTCGCCTTCGTCTTGGGGTCGGCCGGTTTGCGTGACTTCGGCGCTGCCTTGGCGGCTGGCTTGTCGTCGACGTTTAATACGATGGTGGTGGCGGACTTCTTGGGAGCCGCTTTCTCGGGCTTGGTCGGGGCGACAGCTTTGGGTGCCGGTGGTGGCGGGGTTGCAGGAGCAGACGCGGCCGTCGCGGTTTCGGCCGGCTTCTTGGCGGCTTTGGTCGACTTGGTTTTGGCTTCGCTCATGGGTGTTCTCCCTTCGTTCGGGTCAGGGTAAGTGGAGATGCTTCAGTCCATGCAATGATAGATGGTTGGTAGGGCTTGGCCAGCCGCTTATCCGAAACACTACATTGCCGTCGCTCCCAAGCATGAATGCTGGTTTCCCGGTTGGCAAGTCGTTCCACCCTAAAAGTGGCCGTGAATGACCATTTCATGGTCCAGTGGGTGGCAGTGGTACTCGGCAAACCGAACCGGCGACGGCTGCGACAATTCCGCCAGGCTATCTCCGCCGAACTGCGGGATCAGCGCGACGAGGCCGTAGTCGGCGAGCCCGGCGGCGATCAGATCCGCGCCGATCTCGGCCCCGGTCAGGAGGCTGTCGATACCGCAGCCGCTGAGCGTTTCGAGGATTGCTCCATAGTCCGGCTTGCCTCGCGCTGGTCGTGGCATCGCCAAAACGGTGATGCCGGCGGCTTCCCCCAATGCCATCTTAAGCTGGGTGAGAGCCGGATCGGCGGCCACCAACACGATTCGCTGATTGTTCGCGCAGCGTAAGATGTCAGCGCTCGCGCGCGAATCCGGATCCAATATCACCAGGGTGCCAGCCGTCGGCCAAGCGGCTCCTGCGGCGAGTTCGCGGCCGGTCAGCAGCGCCGCGTCGTGGTGCATGAGCACCGCGTCCAGCAATCGCAGCAAGCGCGGTGAGCCGTGGCAGCGCAGGGAAGATTGGGGGTAACCGCCACCGTTGAGGCCGCGGGCGTAGGCGACCGTAACGAACGGGCGTCGCGTCTCATGCTGGGCATGTTCTTCAAGCCGTTTGACCAGACCCTCCATGCAGGCCAGGTCGCCCACCGGTTTTTGTCGAACCTTGAGCGACAGCAGATGCTGCATCTTGCGCGCCTTGGTACGCAGGTACCCTTCGTTTTCGGCGTTGAAGGGAATTTCGATGGGAATCCGGTCGCTGACCTCGATGCCCAGCTTGCGCAGCTGATCGATCTTGGCCGGGTTGTTGGTGATCAGCCGGACGGATCGAATATGGAGATCCTGCAGCATGGCCGCGGCGATGCTGTAATCCCGTTCGTCCGACAGGTGTCCCAGCCGCAAGTTGGCTTCGACCGTGTCGAGGCCTTCATCCTGCAGGTTATAAGCCTGGAGTTTCTTGAGCAGGCCGATGCCACGGCCTTCCTGCCGCAGGTACAGCAGTACCCCGCAAGCTTCCTGGCCGATGATGCGCAAGGCTCGATCGAGTTGGTCGCCGCAATCGCAGCGCAACGAGCCGAACACGTCGCCGGTGAGACATTCGGAATGGAGTCTGACCGCCACGTCGGAGGCGTTGTCGACGTTGCCTTTGACCATGGCCAGATGCTCTTTCTTCTCCAGGGTGTTGTTGTAGTAATAGAGGACAAATTCCCCGTGACGGGTGGGTAACCGGGTTCGAACGAGGTTTTGAACCAGCGATTCGGGATTGGCTGGATCGGATCGGGACGGGTTGGAAAGTTTCATTGCCGTACTATAACGCCTGACAGCGAGGCATGATAAGTCTCGGCGGCAGTTGCAGACCGTTGCCGCGCCGGCTTTCGGGCCAGGTTGGCGGGTCGCACCGTGACCGCCGCCGTCCGATCCCGTCGGTGTCGCGAGCCGGCGGCTTGAAAGGGCTGAGGTTTGATGAGCAACACCAGGTATTGATCGGTCTTCGTCAAGCAGCCGGCGACTTGCGGTCGGATTCAACGAAGCCCGCTCGCTGGCGGGTGTGCGCGGTGGTGGGTGCCTGCCTGCTGCCGGAAACGCCGTCGGAACACGCCGATCCGCCATGCCGCGCCAGGGCCTTGGCTTCCGCTTCGGGGCGCCGATGGGCGGTTGAAATTGTCATGGTTATTCTCTATAAGGTGCCTTCCCTCGGGTCGCGCCGTTCTTGACGGCGGGGCCGCTGCAACATAACGAATAACCAACGGCACAGCCCTTTAGGAGGAATCCCATGAGTAAGCTTGGATCCATCGTTTCCGTAATGGCCTTGGTCAGTGCCAGCAGTCTGGCGCTGGCAGGCGAATGGCAGGCGCTGCCCAGCAAGGCGCCGGAGCCTGCATCCAATCCCAGTACCCCGGCAAAGGTCGAGCTGGGCAAGATCCTTTATCACGATCCCCGGCTGTCCTCCACCGGCACGGTGGCCTGCGCGTCCTGCCACAACGTCATGGCCGGTGGCGAAGACAACCGCGCGGGCGCGGTCGGCGTGCACGCCCAAGTGGGTGGCCGCAGCGCCCCGACTGTGTGGAATTCCGCCTTCAACTCGGTCCAGTTCTGGGATGGCCGCGCCGCCAGCCTGGAAGCCCAGGCCAAGGGGCCGGTCACCAACCCCATCGAAATGGGCATGAAGAGCTGGGATGACGTGGTGGCCCGGCTGAAGCAGATTCCCGGCTATCCCCAAGCGTTCGCCGCCGCCTTCGGCAGCAGCGATTCGGTGACCGCCGACAACGCGGCCAAGGCCATCGCCGCCTACGAGCGTACCCTGATCACGCCCAACAGCCCTTATGACAAGTTCGTGAACGGCGACAAGAGCGCGCTCAACGATCAGCAGCAGCGTGGCATGAAGCTGTTTGCCGAAACCGGCTGCAACTCCTGCCACAGCGGCCCGGCCTTCAATGGCCCGACCTTGCCGGAAGGCACCGGTTTCTACCAGAAGTTCCCCATGCACGACAACGGCGTGCTGGAAGCCCAGTACAACTTCACCGCGGACAAGGGCCGGGCGCAGGAAACCAAGAACGATGCCGACGCCCATCTGTTCAAGGTGCCCACCCTGCGCAACGTCGCCCTGACCGCGCCTTACTTCCACAACGGCAAGGTCAAGACCCTCAACGACGCGGTGCGGGTGATGGCCAAGCTGCAGTTGGACAAGGATCTGACCGAAGCCCAGATCGAAGACATCGCCGCCTTCCTCAACGGCCTGACCGGCGA
>VEPB01000031.1 GCA_012026715.1 Methylococcaceae bacterium
ACCCTGGGCCTGCCACAGGCGGTTCTGGCGGCAGGCCTCGGCCAGCACCCATTCCCCGATGGGGATCACCAGGCCGGTTTCCTCGGCGATGGGAATGAAACGGCCCGGACTGACCACGCCCATCTCGTCGTGGTGCCAGCGCAACAGGGCTTCCATCCCGGTGATTCGGCCGCTGTAAGCGTCCACCTGGACCTGGTAGTGCAGTACCAGCTGACCGCGCTCCAGGGCCCGCCGCAGGCTGCCCTCCAGCGACAGCCGTTCGAACGCTTCGGCGCTCATGCTGGGGGTGAAGAAGTCGAAGTTGTTGCGGCCGTTCTGCTTGGCGCTGTACATGGCGGCGTCGGCGTTCTTCAACAGGGTCTCGCCATCGCGGCCATCCTCCGGGAACAGGCTGATGCCGATGCTGGTGGTGACCGACAGCTCATGGCCTTCCACCTGGAAGGATTGTTCCATCACGGCCAGCGCCTTGCGCGCCACGTGGCCGGCATCGGTGGCGGCTTCCAGGCCGGTCATGACGATGGCGAACTCGTCTCCCGACAGGCGCGCCACGGTGTCGGTGTCGCGCAGGCAGCTGGAAATGCGCTTGGCGACTTGAATCAGCAGGCTGTCGCCCACCGCATGTCCCAGTGAGTCATTGACGTTTTTGAAACGGTCGAGGTCCAAGAACAGCACGGCGGCCCGGCCGCGCTGCCGGGCCGCCGATTTCAAGGACTGCTCCAGGCGGTCCATGAACAGGGACCGGTTGGGGAGGCCGGTGAGGGGATCGTAATGGGCCAGGAACTCGATGTGGCGGGTGGCCTCCTTGTAAATGCTGATGTCGGAGAAGATGGCGATGTGGTGGGTGACCTTGCCGTGGCGGTCCTTGACCACGCTGATGGAGAGCCATTCCGCATAGATTTCGCCGCTCTTGCGGCGGTTCCAGATTTCCCCCTGCCAGTGGCCGGACTGGTGCAGCGAGGCCCACAGGCCGGCGTAGTAGTCGCGGTCGTGGCGACCGGAGCTCAGCAGTTTTGGATTTCTGCCGAGGGCTTCCTCGTGGCTGTAGCCGGTGATGCGGCAGAACGCCTGGTTGACCGAAACGATGTGATTGTCGGCATCGGTGATCATGATGGCGTCCTGGCTAAATTCGAACACGGAGGAAGACAGTCGAAACTGCTCCTCCGCCCGGCGCTGCTCGGTGATGTCCCGCATCACCGCCCACACTTCCTGCGGCTGGCCGGCTTCGTCGCGGCGCAGGATCAGCTGCACCACCACCGGGGTCGGGGTTTGATCGCGCTGCAGCAGTTCCACCTCGAATTCGCGGGTGAAGCCGCGCACCAGCAGCTCCTCCCTGATCACGCTTTGGAACAGGGCCACGTGGTCCGCCGCCAGCAGATCGAGGAAGCTGTGGCGGCGCAGCGTCTCCATGTCCTCGAAGCCCACCAGCCGCAGGAAGGCCTCGTTGCAATCCAGCAGATGGGCTTCCAGCTGGATCACGCCTACGGCACCCTCGATGGGCTCCCTGCCGTCGCAATGGTCGGCGTCGGAGATGGATATCGCGATGTGGGACAGCTTGAACAGCAGCCGGTAGCGTTCCTCCACTTCGCGGAGGGCGGAATTGGCCCGCAGTGCCCGGGCACTGTTGAGCAGCGCCTGCTCCAGGATCTCCGGGTCGATGGGTTTGGCGACGTACTGCTGTACCCCCAGTTCGATGGCGCGATGGAAGTAATGCGGTTCCTCGAAGGCGGTGGTGATGATGATGGGAGTCTGGGGGCTGCTGGCGCGGATCACCTCGCACATCTTCAGGCCATCCATCACCGGCATCAGGATGTCGGTGACCACGATGTCGGGCTGGCGCCGGTCCATGGCATCCAGGCCCTTGCGGCCGTTGGTGGCGGTGAACACTTCGCCGCAGCGGCGCTTGAGGAACTGTTCCAGCTGCTCCCGGATGCCGTCCTCGTCCTCGACGTAAAGCACCTTCAGGGTTTTCAGGTAAAGCCGGTCATTCTGCCGTAACACGTCAAAGCTGGAGGTCATGGTGAATGCTCCGTGATGCCGGGTCCGGAGTCGGGCAGCGGCGTGAAGATGGTGAATTCGGCCCCGTCCTCGGCGTTGCGGGCTTCGATCCGCCCGTGCAGGCTATTCTCGACGATCATCCGTGACATGTAGAGGCCGATGCCGGTTCCTCCCTCCTTGGTGGAGAAATAGGGATCGAATACGTGGGGTAGGGCCTCGAAGCCGATGCCTCCACCATTGTCGGCGACCCGCACCCGCGCCCAGATCTGGTCCTGATCCACCCGGATTCGGATTCTTCCGTGGGGCCGTCCGCTCTGCTGGATGGCCTCCTTAGCGTTGGTCAACAGGTTCAGCAGCACCTGGGAATATTCGCCGCAGACCCCGTACAGTCGAATGTCGCCCTCAGTCTCCACCTCCAACCCGATGCCGTGGGCATTGAGGCCGGCCCGAACCAGTCCGCAGGCGTCGTCCACCGCCTGGTTGAGGCTGAACCATTCGCGCGGCTTGTTGGGGCTGAAGAAGTCGCGGAAGTTGTCGATGGTCTGGGACATTCGGACGATGAAGCGACGGCCTTCGGCCACCTGGTTCAGCAGGTATTCCGGAGTGAGTTCGCCGTATTCCTGGGCGTCCTTGAGATTGCCGAGCACCAGCCCCAGGGCGTTGAGGGGCTGGCGCCACTGGTGGGCGATGTTGTTGATCATCTCCCCCATCACTGCCAGCCGCGATTGCTGGATCAACAGGTGGTCCTTGAGCCGGCTCTTGGCCGCCGCCTCTTCGATGCGCCGCTCCAGGTCGGCGTTGATGCCGGCGATCTCCGCCAGGAGGCGGGCATTCTCCAGGGAAATCGCCGCCTGCAGGCTGAGCAGATCGGTCATGCGCACCCGGTCCTCGGTGAACACGCCGGCGGCAAGACGGTTTTCCAGGTACAGCACCCCGACCAGTTCGGCCTGGCGCAGCAGCGGCAGGCACAGCACCGAGCGCAGGCTGAGGGCGGCGATCTCCGGCAGATTGCGGAACTGCTGGGACTGCTGGGCGTCGGCCAGAACCACCAGGGCACGGGTGCGGATCACGTAATGGACGATGCCCTGGCAGATGTCGCCGGCCTCCTGCAACCGCAAGCCGCGGGCCTGCCAGCGCTCAGGCTCACCGTAATGGCTTTCGGCGCCGATTTGCCAGATCCCGTCCTCGCTGCGCAGCAGATAGCCGTGCTGGGCGCCGGAACTCTGCAGCACCACCGCCATGATCTTGGCCAGCAGCCTGGCCTGGTCCATCTCCGCCGACAGCGCCAGGGCGGATTTGATCAGATAGTCGGTGTCCAGGTTGGGCAGTACCAACTCCTCCGCCGTCGGTGCCGGCTCGGTATCGCCGGCCCCGTGGGGTTCCAGCCGCAGGCCCGGGAAGCGTTCCACCAGCTGAATTTCCTTGCCAACCGCGCCGCAACCGCGATAAAGCCGCAGCGCTTCGCGCCGGAAGGTTTCCGGATTGCCTCGCTGTTGTTCCGCCAGCCAGTCCCCGAAACTCTCGTTGGCGTAGCCTTCGAGCAAGACATAGCCGTTGCGGTGTGCCGCTTCGATGGCGTCGAGCCAGGCCGCCGACGCTTCCGCGAAGCCGTCGAAGCAACTCGCCCATTCGGCCCGGCACAGCGCCAGATAGGGTTGCAATAGTGGTCCCAGCTGCGCCCAAGTCTGCAGCTGATCCAGCAGCGGCTCGACTTCGGCGCGCATCGCCGCTTTGTCGCCCCCTTCCAGCCGCTGGCGGCGCAGCGGCGACAGGATGCGGAAGGCGTACCACTGACGCTTGAGGACGTTGTCGGTGAGCCCCGACAAATAGGTCTGCACCGCCTGCAGGCAGGTCTCCGCTTCCCGGTAGCGGCCGAAGTAGAAGTGGCTGATTCCCAGGTGGACGAAATAGCTGCCGGTGGAGGCCACGTGGTTGCGGCTTTCCCACAGTACCAGCTTGTCCGTCATGTCCTGCGGAATCGCTGCGGGGTTCTTCATGGGCTCGATCCAGCCGGCGTACATGGCCTCGGCCAGGCCCACCGAGAATTCCAGCTGGTTCTTGCGGGAGAAGGCGAGGCATTCCGCCGCCGCCTCTTCCACCGCCGTGAGGCTGTTGCCCTCCACCTGCAGGTTCCACATCAAAGGGCCGTAGGACAGGCCGGCGTTGTAGAGGTCGCCGCAGTTGCGGCCGCACTGGATGCCCTTGCGGCAGTACCCGGCGATCTCCCGCGGGTGGCTGCGGGAGTGCATATTGCACCAGACGATGCCGTTCATGCCGCGGGTGGCGCCGAAGGTGTCCGGATAGCGGGCGCACAGTTCGTGGGCCAGGTCCTGGTAGCGGAAGGCCAGCTCGAACTGGCCCTGCTCGCCCAGGTTCAGGCCCATGATGGAGAAGGAGTAGATCACCGATTCGTCCATGCCACCCTCCAGGCAGTGCAGGGTGGATTGGGCCGCCGACAGATAGAGTTGGGGCGGTAGGCCGGACATGTACAAATCCGGTATCAGCTCGCTGTAGAAGCTCAGCTCGATCTTGCTGCGACGGTCGGTGGTGAACGGCATGTGCAGGATGGTGCCCCAGATGTCGCCGTGCTGCCCGTGGATCTCGTCCATGAGCGTCTTCATGCGGTCGGTCGCGGCGGCGGCCTCCATGGGGATGGACCGGCCGAAGTAATCGAGGCCCCGGTTGGCAGTCTCGATGGCCTTGATGAAGTTGCCGATGGACGACAGCGAGGCGGTTTGCTCGGCCAAGGCTTCGGCCCGGTCGAGGTCGTCGGCGGCATGGCTCAGCAGGTCGTCGAGGAGGACCTCCGATTGCTCGTAGCGGCCCCGCATCAGCTCGGTCTTGGCCAGCTTCTGGTGGAGCCGGTAGCACAAGGAGTATTGCCGTTCCCAGGCATCGTCCGGCAGCAGCTCCAGGCCGGTGCGGAAATACTCGTTGGCGGCTTGGGCAGCGAGCGCGTTCAAGGCTTTCTCGCCGGCGTAGTAGTTGATGACGGCCAGCTTCAGCGCCTCTTCGGTAGTCAGCGGCTGCGGCCGGCCCAGGTTGAGGTGGGCGGCGATGGTGAATAGCTGCTCCAGCTGTTCCAGTGCCGGCCCCGGCTCAGTGTCGCCCAGCAGGTAGTGACCCACCCGCCAGTGGATGGCGCGCCGGTGGTCGGCATCGATCAATCGCAGTACGGCTTCCTGGACCCGGTCGTGGACGAACTGCAACTCGGCCTTGGTTTCCATCAGCAGGCCGAAGCTCAAGACCGGCTTGAGGGACTCGAACAGGGCCTGGATGCCGACGTCATGGACCCGGGCGATGTCCTCCGCGGCGAAGCGGTTGCCCATGCAGGCGCAGACCTTGAGCATTTCCAGCACTTCCGGGTCGAGCCGCCGCACCTTGGCGCCGAACAGCTCCACCACGCTGGCCGGCATGGCCGAGCCTCGGATCTGCTCCAGATTCCAGCTCCACTGGTTGTCGGTTCCCTGGATCAGCAGTTGTTCGTTGTGGAGCCAGGACAGACTCTCGCTGACGAACAGTGGGTTGCCTTCAGTGAGGTCCGCCAGGAAGGTGGCCAGGGCGTGCGTTTCTTCCAGCGGCAGGTCGAGGATGTAGGCGACCATCTTGTGGCAGGCGCCGCCGGCCAGGGGGCCGAGCTGGATTTCCCGCGGCGCTGGCCGGCGCGGAAGGATGTTGCGGAGCAGATCGCTCAAGGGGTGTTCCGGGCCCACCTCGTTGTGGCGGAAGGCGCCGATGAAGTAGAGGTGGCGGTAATCCTCGGTGTTGTTGAAGACATGCTGGAGGAAGTCGAAGGTGGCGCTGTCGCACCACTGCAGGTCGTCGATGAACAGGATCAGCGGGTTGTCCTCGCTGGCCAGGCTGGCCAGGAAGCACCCGAATACCCGGTTGAAGCGGTTGCGGGCCTCCACCGGTGGTAGCGGCCCGATCTCCGGTTGGGGTCCGATCAGGGTGGCGAGCTCGGGGATGACTTCGGTGACCACTTGGCCTAGCGATCCCACCGCCGCCAGGATGCGCTCCCTCCAGGCCTGAACCCGCTCGTCGCTCTCGGTGAGAAAGGTGCGCAGCAGGTTGGAGAGTGCCTGCAACAGGGAGCTGTAGGGGATGTTTTTCTGGTACTGGTCGAATTTGCCGGAGGTGAAATAACCGCGGTTGGCCACCAGGGGACGCTGCAGCTCCTGGATCAGCCGGGTCTTGCCGATGCCGGGCAGGCCCGAAATGAAGGCGCTGCGGAAGCCGCCGCTCACCACCTCGGCATAGTCGTCGAGGATCGCCTTGGCCTCCGCGTCCCGACCCACCATCTTGGAAATGAACACCACCCGACGGGTGTGGTCATAGCGGCCCA
>VEPB01000476.1 GCA_012026715.1 Methylococcaceae bacterium
CGGCGCCATCGTGTTGCTCGTGATCATAGGCGTTGCGGCGTTACGGGCGTACCAGAACGGCGAAAGCGCGCGTAAGGCACTGGCCCAAGTGCAGGAGGAGCAACTCCTGCAAGGGCGATTGCTCAGCTTGGCGCACAACCGGGAGTTTCGATTGCCGTCTCCAGATGAAGTGGAAATTCTCGCCCAACGTTATGAGGGAGAGAGCCCAGACCACGTTGGTACGGATTTCAACGGAATCGCCTACTACGGGATTTATCGTTTTCAAGCTGGGGCAAGCCTTGAAGAATTTTTGGCTTTCCTGCGTCGCTACGACAAGCCGCTGGCTGACCGTCTCGACGCGGTCGGTGGTGTGGCGGCTGCATCCCGGCGCGACTCCGCGTTCGTGTCAGCCTGGCGGGCGCTGGCGAAGGATCCGGAGAAAGCGGCCGAGTTCGCCACGCTGCAAACCGATTTTGTAAAAGAAGTCCTTTACAAACGCCTAGCCTCACGCTTGGCTTCGGGAATCACGCCGCCGGGCGGCCGGCCGATTCGGCTGGATCTCGCAAAACGTTCGCTGGCGTTGCGCGCCGTGTTTCTTTCCCTGGCTGTCCAATACGGCGAGAACACCACGCTCATTCCGAATGCTTTGGGCGACTTCGGCGATCTCGCCGAACGTACGGACAAAGAAATCATCGAACGCCTCTTCCAATTTCGGGACCGCGTGAAGGATTATTTTCGCGGGATCGATAGCAAGAGTTCCGGTTATCTGGATCTCATCAAAGTACGCAACCAATGGGAGAAAAGCGATGCACTCGAGATACTCCGCCTTAAACCCGGGTAAAACCCCTGGGGTCGTGCTGGCCTTGATTGGCCTGATCCAGACATCCGGGCCGCTGGCCGCCGCGGAAACCGTTCCTTGCGCCCTTGTGGCCCCGAAGTACCAGACTAAGGGCGGCAAGGCGATATTTGAAATTACCCTGGATTGCAGTGCCGTCACCTCAAAGCCGGTTCCCCTGAACACCGACCTGTTGCTTGGTTTAACTGTCTACGACGGCGCCAACGCGAAGGAAGTCCTTCGGACGGACGACGACTGGTTTGCCAATCGGGAACTGGTTGCCACGCCGGAGATCCAGGTCGCGTTGAAAGATTCCGTGCAGTCTAACTCGGCCCAGGTTTCCGGTGGACCAAAATGGATCGTCGTAACAGATGCCAATGCCGCCTCCTTCGACTTTCCGGCCAAGCCCGTCAGAGTGAAACAGAAGGGCGAAAAGATCACCGTCAAGTTCGAGGGCGACCTGAAAGCGCTGGGAGACAAGCGGCATTTTCTCTATGCGCTGTGGCCTTCCTCGGCGCGCCAGACTTGCGACAAGCGTTCAAAATATTCACGTTCCGGTTGCCGCCTTAATGGCTACGTCCTCGGTGACGATGCCGGTGTAAACCCGCTCGCGGCCTATCCAGGCCTGGAAATCAACTCTTATACGTACGGCGGCGGCGACTGGACCACCGAGCGCTGGATCGTCGAACGGTTTCGCTAACGCGTAGCGAAGCGCGAATGCTCCTTGCCGCCGAATTGGTGCTGCTGGTCCTATGGCTGCGATTGGCGGTTTCGTGTGCACTCGGGATACTGGCTCAACGGGGAAAGCCGCCAATCGACAAGAACGAGGGAACTGCGAGCCGCATTTCGGTGGTGATTCCGGCCTTGAATGAGGAGGAAACGATCGGGGCGACGTTGTCCTCACTGTTCGAACAGGAACCACCACCCTGGGAGATCCTCGTGGTCGACGACGGATCCAGCGACCGAACCGGAGAACTCGCAGAGCAATGGCTCTCTGGGCGCGAGGGGGGAAGAGTAATCCGGCTCCCACGCAATCGTGGAAAAGCCGAGGCGCTGAATATCGGAATACGGGCGGCGAGCGGCGACTTCGTTGCCACGGTCGACGCCGACACCCGATTAGACGCTGGTGCTCTTACCGCGGCTCTGGCGACGCTTGTGGGTCGTGGCGCCGGTGCCGCTGCTTTCTACCTGGAGGTGGCAAACCGTACCACCCTCCTCGAGCGATTGCAGCGCCAGGAATATGTAACCTCCATGAATTTCGAACGGGTCGGGCAAGATGCCGTCGGCATGATTTCGATCCTACCGGGAGCTGCAACGCTGTACCGCCGCGAATTGCTGATTGCCTATCCATTCTCCTCCCGCACCCGCACGGAGGATGCCGACCTAACCTTGGAACTCGCGCGATCCGGAATCCGGGTCGTTCTGGCAGCGGAGGCCGTGGCCTCGACAATTGCGCCGGTGAGTGTGGCCGAGTTGTTATCGCAACGGGTACGCTGGACCACCGGCCACTTGCAATGTTGCACCCGCCACGCTTACCCAAGCGGGGGTTACTGGCGTTTCCGGCTCGGGGTTTTTCCCAATTTTGTCGCTTCGACCTTGCTGGGAGGACTGGGGCTTTTAGCCATGATCCCACTGTGGTCCGGAAGGCATACCTCGCTCCTCGGCCTGGACTGGATCGAGGTTTCGCTAATTGCGATCGTATTGGCCTACGCCCAAAGGGGCTGTGCCACGCTTATCGATGGCCAGCGCCGCGAGGGCGTGTGGATTTTTCTGCTCGAGCCGGCCGCAACCGGCTTACTTTGTATCTCGTCATTGCTGGGAGCTCTCTATTCGCTGACCAGGAATCGCTCAGACTTTTCAAAAAACTGGACGAAGTGACCAAATTTTGGCCAATTTCGCATCCATAAACGTGAATCCTGAGCCGTTCGATGTCGACGAACCCACGAATATTCCCATACGAGCACTGCTTTCAGGAGAGTCCGCCCCCCTCCGAGAACAACCCGATGGTATGGCCAGATTGTCGGCCATGATTTTGAGCGTTTCCGCTGTGAATGGCGCGCCCTTGGGACGCCGCAGCGCCCGCACCACGACTGGGCAATTTCCCACCGACGTGGTGCAGATTCGGCCCAGAAGGGAGAAACATAGCCACCCGGTCGCCGCTCTTTCAGGGACTTAGCACTTGGCACGCGTTCTGCCTATCTGTCGATAAACCAGGCCTCGGGCGCCAACGGCGGTGACCTCAGGTCGAGACGACGGCGTCATGTACCCTGGAATTCCGTGGGTGCCTGACGCTTTTTTTGTGCCCGCAGTCTGGCCCAAGTCCCAAACGGTGCCGGCGAACCAGGTGTAGCGACCATGGCAAAACAGAAACTAGTCCTCATCGGCAACGGCATGGCAGGCGTGCGAACGCTGGAAGAACTGCTCAAGCTGGCGCCCGCCCAATACGACATTACCGTGTTTGGCGCCGAGCCCCATCCCAACTACAACCGCATGCTGCTGTCGCCGGTTCTGGCCGGCGAGAAGAAGCTGGAGGACATCATCATCAACGACGACGGCTGGTACGCCGGCCACGGCATCACCCTGCACAAGGGCCGCAAGATTACCCGCATCGATCGGCGCAAGCGGCTGGTAATGACCGAGGACGGCATGGAGGCCGGATACGACCGGCTGCTGCTCGCCACCGGCTCGGTCCCCTTCATCCTGCCGCTGCCGGGCCGCGACCTGGAAGGCGTGATCGGATTCCGCGACATCCGCGACGTCGACCTGATGCTGCAGGCCTCCGCCCACTACCGCCACGCGGTGGTCATCGGCGGCGGGCTGCTGGGCCTGGAAGCGGCCAACGGCCTGCGCAAGCAGGGCATGGAAGTGACCGTGGTGCACGTGCTGGACAGCCTGATGGAACGGCAACTGGACAAGCCCGCCGCCGCCCTGCTGAAGCGCGCGCTGGAGGAAAACGGCCTGAATTTCCTGATGGAAGCCCAGACCGAAGCCCTGCTGGGCGACACCCGGGTGCGCGCCATCCGCTTCAAGGATGGACTGGAGATTCCCGCCGACCTGGTGGTGATGGCGGTCGGCATCCGTCCCAACATCGAATTGGCCAAGTCGGCCGGGCTCCATTGCGAACGCGGCATCGTCGTCAACGATACCCTGCAGACCTATGACCCGCGCATCTACGCGGTGGGCGAGTGCGTGCAGCACCGCGGCAACCTGTTCGGGCTGGTGGCGCCGCTGTTCGAGCAGGCCAAGGTGTGCGCCAATCACCTGGCGGAGTACGGCATCGGCCGCTACCAGGGTTCGGTGACCTCCACCAAACTCAAGGTCACCGGAATCGACCTGTTTTCGGCCGGCGACTTTCAGGGCGGCGACGGCTTCGAGGAGTTGGCCTTCCAGGACCCGGCCCGCGGCGTCTACAAGAAACTGGTGGTCAGGGACAACCGGGTCAAGGGCGCGGTCCTGTACGGCGACACCGTGGATGGCGCCTGGTATTTCCAGCTGATGCGGGAAGCCACCGACATCGGCGATTTCCGCGACACGGTGTTGTTTGGCCGCGCCCACATGGCGGACGAGGGACGCGAAGGCAACAGCGTCATGAGCATGTCCGACGACGCCGAGATCTGCGGCTGCAACGGCGTCTGCAAGAAGCCCATCGTCGACGCCATCAGCCAGAAGAAGCTGTTCACCCTGGACGACGTGCGCGCCCACACCAAGGCCTCGGCCTCCTGCGGCTCCTGCACCGGCCTGGTGGAGCAAATCCTGGCGGCGACCGTCGGCAACTTCGAGCCGGCACCCCAGGAAAAACCCATGTGCAAGTGCACCGAACACTCCCACGACGGCGTCCGCAAGGCCATCGTCGAACAGCGCTTGCAGTCGCTGCCGGCGGTGTTCGCCGCGCTCGGCTGGAAGACGCCCGACGGCTGCCATTCCTGCCGTCCCGCGCTCAACTACTACCTACTGTGCGCCTGGCCGGAGAGCTATCAGGACGACCCGCAGTCGCGCTTCATCAACGAGCGGGTCCACGCCAACATCCAGAAAGACGGCACTTATTCCGTCGTCCCGCGGATGTGGGGAGGGCTCACCAACCCGACCGAGCTGCGCGCCATCGCCGACGTGGCGGACAAGTTCAAGATTCCCACGGTCAAGGTCACCGGCGGCCAGCGCATCGATCTGCTGGGCGTGAAAAAGGAGGACCTGCCCGCGGTGTGGGCCGACCTCAACGCCGCCGGCATGGTCTCCGGCCACGCCTACGGCAAGGCGCTGCGCACCGTCAAGACCTGCGTCGGCTCGGAGTGGTGCCGATTCGGCACCCAGGATTCCACCGGCCTGGGCGTGCAGCTGGAAAAGATGACCTGGGGTTCCTGGACCCCCCACAAGTTCAAGATGGCGGTGTCCGGCTGCCCGCGCAACTGCGCCGAGGCCACCATCAAGGACTTCGGCGTGGTCTGCGTCGATTCCGGCTACGAGATTCACGTGGGCGGCAACGGCGGCATCAAGATCCGCGGCACCGACCTGCTGTGCAAGGTCGCCAGCGAGGCCGAGGTGCTGGAGTATTGCGGCGCCTTCATGCAGCTGTACCGCGAGGAGGGCCGTTATCTGGAACGCACCGCCCCCTGGATCGAACGGGTGGGTCTGTCCTACGTCAAGTCGCGCATCGTCGAGGACGCGGAGGGCCGCAAGGCGCTATTCTCCCGCTTCGGCGCTTCGCAATCGCGGGCCCAGGCCGATCCCTGGGCGGAACTGGCGCAGCCGGCGCAGCGCGATCAATTCCTGCCACTGAAACAGCTGGGGTAAAGCCATGACCGACTGGATCGAAATCGGCCGCCTGGACGACATCCCGCAACAGGGCTCGCGCGTCGTGGCCAATGCCTTTGGCAACATCGCCGTGTTCCGTACCGGCGACGATCGGGTGTTCGCGCTGCGCGACCGTTGCCCCCACAAGGGCGGTCCGCTGTCCCAGGGCATCGTGCACGGCTCGCGCATCACCTGCCCGCTCCACAATTGGGTCATCGACCTGGAATCCGGCAGCGCCCAGGCTCCGGACGAGGGCCACGCGGCTTGCTTCCCGCTCAAGATCGAGGATGGCGTGCTGTGGTTGAAGCCGCGCTGAATCCGATGCCCCGCCGGGAACCCGCGGCGGCTCGCGCCCCAGCGGCGGGGCTGTCGGTCGCCACCACCTGTCCCTATTGCGGGGTCGGCTGCGGCGTGCTGGCCCTGCCCAGCGGCCCCGCTACCGCCACGGTCACTGGCGATCCCGCCCATCCCGCCAACGGTGGCCGGCTCTGCTCCAAGGGCTCCGCCCTGGGCGAGACCCTGTCGCTGGAGTCGCGCCTGCTGCATCCGAAAATCGGCGGCCGCCGCGTTGCCTGGGACGAGGCCCTGGCGGAGGTGGCATCCCACTTCCGCGCAACCATCGCCCGGCACGGCCCCGACGCCGTGGCCCTCTATGTCTCCGGCCAAATGCTCACGGAAGACTATTACGTCGCCAACAAGCTCATGAAGGGCTACATTGGCTCCGCCAACATCGATACCAACTCGCGGCTATGCATGGCATCGACCGTGGCCGGACAGCGGCGCGCCTTCGGCGAGGACATCGTGCCCGGCTGCTACGAAGACCTGGAACTGGCCGACCTGGTGGTGCTGGTGGGCTCCAATGCCGCCTGGTGCCATCCGGTGATCTACCAGCGCTTGCAGCACGCCCGCGAGCGCCGCCCGGACTTGCGCATCGTCACCATCGATCCGCGCCGCACCGCCACCGCCGCCAATTCCGACCTGCACCTGGCGATCCGTCCCGGCAGCGACGTCCTGTTGTTCAACGGCCTGCTGGAATACCTCCGCCGCCAGGGCAGGCTGGACCTGGCCTACATCGACGACCACCTCAGCGGTTGCGATGAGACCCTCCGCAGCGCCCGCGCCAGCGCCCCCGACCTGGCAACCGTCGCCGCCGGATGCGGAATCGGCGAAGCCGATCTGAGCACCTTCTATCACTGGTTCGCCGCCACCGAGAAAACCGTCACCGCCTGGTCCCAAGGCGTCAATCAGTCCTCCAGCGGAACCGACAAGGTCACCGCCATACTCAACGTGCACCTGGCCACCGGGCGGATCGGCCGGCCCGGCATGGGACCCTTCTCCCTCACCGGCCAACCCAACGCCATGGGGGGGCGGGAAGTGGGCGGCCTGGCCAACCAGCTTGCGGCCCACCTGGACATCGAAAATCCGCGCCACCGCGACCTCGTCCGGCGGTTCTGGAACGCCCCCCGCATGGCGGACCAGCCCGGCCTCAAGGCAGTCGACCTGTTCAAAGCCATCGGCGAAGGCAAGATCAAGGCGGTCTGGATCATGGCGACCAACCCGGCGGTGAGCCTGCCGGACCTCAATCAGGTCCGCGCCGCCCTCGTCGCCTGTGAGTTCGTGGCGGTGTCCGACAACGAAGCGGCCACCGATCTCTCGCCTTACGCCCACGTGAGCCTGCCGGCCCTGGCCTGGGGCGAGAAGAACGGCACCGTCACCAACTCGGAACGGCGCATCTCGCGGCAGCAGCCGTTCCTGCCGGCACCGGGCGAGGCCCGGCCGGACTGGTGGATCGTCACCCAGGTGGCGCAGCGGATGGGCTTCGCTGACGGATTCCGCTATCGGTCGCCGCGCGACATCTTCATCGAACACGCCCGGCTGTCAGGATTCGAGAACGACGGCGAGCGGCTGTTCGACATCTCGGCTCTGGCCGTCCTGAGCGAGGCCGGCTACGATGCGCTGCAGCCGCTGCAATGGCCGGTGAATGCGGCGCATCCCCAGGGCTGTTCCCGCTTGTTCGGCGCCGGCGGCTTTCCCGCAGCCGGCAACCGCGCCCGGCTCTTGCCGATTGAGCCGCGCCTGCCCCACCCTGCCCCCGACCCGCACTATCCACTGGTGCTGAACACCGGCCGGGTCCGCGACCAGTGGCACACCATGACCCGCACCGGCAAGACCGCGCGGCTGTGCTTGCACCGCCCCGAGCCCTGCGCCGAACTGCACCCCGACGACGCCGCCCGCCATGGGATCCTCGACGGCGAACTGGTACAGCTGGAAAGCGCTTACGGCAAGGCAATGGCCCGCGCCCAGGTGAGCGCCGATCAACGCCCCGGCTCGGTGTTCATGCCGATGCATTGGAGCGGCACAAACACCGCGCACGGCCTGGTGAACAACCTGGTCAACCCGGTCACCGACCCCATTTCCGGCGAACCGGAATCCAAGCACACGCCGGTCCGGGTGTCGCCCTTCCGGCCGGCCTGGCAGGCCTTTCTGCTGAGCCGCGAGGACCTGGATCCACAAGGGTTCGACTACGCGGTGAGGATCCGCGGCGGCGCCTACTGGCGCTACGAACTGGCCGGAGCGGCGCTGCCGGCAGATTGGGGCAGCCGTGCACGGGAACTGCTGGGAATGGCCGGCAACGACGACCACTGGCTGGAGTTCGCCGCCCCCCACGCCGGCCGTTACCGCTGCGCGCTGTTGCGCGATGGGCGGCTGCACGCCTGCCTGTTTGTCGCTGCCAGCCACGAACTGCCGCCTCGCGACTGGCTGTCCGAGCTGTTTTCCGAGGACCCGTTGGCGGAACCGGCGCGGCGCGCGCTGCTGAGCGGAACGGCGCTCGCCGCCGGCAGCGGCCGCACCGTCTGTTTCTGCTTCGGCGTCGGCATCAAGACCCTGGAGCGGGCCATCCGGCAGCAGGGATTGCAGACCGTGGAGCAGATCGGCGCTGCCCTCAGGGCAGGAACCCAGTGCGGCTCCTGCGTGCCCGAGCTGAAGGAACTGCTGAAGGCCGGCCGATGACTGCGACCAAGCTCGGTTCAACCGCAGCAACCCACGCTCCCCGTCCCCACGGCGCCAACCGGCTCCCGTGGGTAGGGACGGGGCAGCCGGAGCGAACGCGAGACCCCATGGCATTAACCAAGGTTGAATCGAGATGACCGTCTCATCCGAATGGATCCACGCCGGCGGTAGCGAGGGACTGGAACAGACCCGGCTGACGCTCGGCTTCATCCCTCTCACCGACTGCGCCCCCCTGGTCGTCGCCCGGGAAAAAGGGCTGTTCCGCAAGTACGGGCTGGAGGTCGAGCTGTCCCGCCAAGTTTCCTGGGCCAACATCCGCGACAAGGTGGCGGTCGGCGCGCTGGACGGCGCCCACATGCTGGCGGCCATGCCCATCGCCATCAGCCTGGGCCTCGGCGAAATCAAGACCCCCATCGTCGCCGCCCTGTCCCTGGATCTCAACGGCAACGCTATCACCGTCTCCAAGGATCTGTACCGGCGCATGGCGGAAGCGGACCCGGAAGCCTTGGCCGATGGCCGTGATTCCAGCCGGGCCTTGGCCAAGGTGGTGGCGGCCGGGCGCGATCCCATGCACTTCGCCATGGTGTTTCCCTTCTCCACCCACAATTATCTGCTGCGCTACTGGCTGGCCACCGCCGGCATCGTGCCGGAACGGGATATCCGCCTCACCGTGGTGCCGCCGCCCTACATGGTCGACGCGCTGCGGTCCGGGGACATCGACGGCTATTGCGTGGGCGAGCCGTGGAACGAGCAGGCGGTGGCGGCGGACGTGGGGCGCAGCCTGATCGCCGATTACGACATCTGGAACAACCATCCGGAAAAGGTGTTCGGGGTGACCCGGGAATGGGCGGAAGCCCACCCCAACACCCACCAGGCGGTGTTGATGGCCCTGCTGGAAGCCGCCGCCTGGATCGACCGGCCGGAAAACCGCGAGGAGGTGGTCGCCATCCTCGCCCAGGAACGCTACATCGCCGCGCCGCCGGAGGTGGTACGCATGTCCATGAGCGGCAGCTTCCGCCACGGCATCGACGCCGAACCGCTGGCGATGCCGGACTTCAACGTGTTCCACCGCTACGCCGCGAATTTCCCCTGGCAATCCCACGCGGTCTGGTTCATCACCCAGATGTACCGCTGGGGCCAGATCGACGAAGCGGTCAACATCCGCAAGCTGGCCGAACAGGTCTACCGCCCCGACATCTACCGCGACGCGGCGCGGGAGCTGGGCCTGGCGGTGCCCATGGAGGCATACAAGACCGAAGGCCTGCACGACGGCCCGCGCCTCCTGGACCAGGCCACCAAGCCCGTGCAGTTGGGGCCGGACTGCTTTTGCGACGGCCGGGTGTTCGATCCCGCCGACCCCGTGGGTTATCTCGCCGGCTTCGAAATTCACAACCTGAAGCTGCCCCTGGACGAACTGGGCGGCGTGAATCCATGAGCCTCAAGATCATGCTGGTGGACCAGGATCCGGACCGCAGCGCCGTCCTGGAACAGGCGCTGGCCGAAGCCGGCCATCGGGTGGCCGCGCGGATCACGCCGGGGCGAAACCTGGCGCGGGAGGTTCAAGCCTGCAACCCGGACGTCATCATCATCGACATGGAAACCCCGGGCCGCGACACCCTGGAACAAATGCGCGAGATCGGCCGCGATCAGCCCAAGCCCATCATCCTGTTTTCCAACAAGCGGGACGGCGACTACATCCGCCAGGCGGTGCAGGCTGGCGTCAGCGCCTATGTGGTGGATGGGCTCAGCCGCGAACGGATCATGCCCATCGTCGAAGTGGCCATCGCCCGGTTCCGGGAATTCGAGGCGCTGCGCAAGGAGTTGCACGACACCAAGAACCAGCTGGCCGACCGCAAGGTGATCGACAAGGCCAAGGGCGTGCTCATGAAATCCAGGGGGCTCAGCGAAGCCGCCGCCTACCAGTTGCTGCGCAAGGCCGCCATGGACCGCAACCTGCGCCTGGTCGACGTCGCCCGAACCCTGCTGACCCTGGAGGGACTCTAGCCCAGCGCGCTGATTTCCCGGCAACGGCGCCGGCGCGCGTCAAAGCACTAGAGGAAACGCCACAGCCCCGAATGCCGGAATCGGCCGCGCGGTCGATCTCGGTGAATGACCCGAACCGAACCGGACAGGTCGGCCCGTGCCAACGGCGGCACGCGCTGACCGGACAAGGGCGTCCAACCGCCACGATTCGATCGCGGCGCACACGGACGTTTTGCGCGTATGCACTTCAACCCTTGAGGATCCAACCCATGACTGCCGATCGCCGTATAGCCCCCGCCGTATCCCCGACCCGTCCCACCATCCCGCCTCAGAGCGTGCTGCCCGGCCTTTGTCTGGCCGCCAGCCTGATACCGGGATCAGCGGCATGGGCCGAAGAAGAGCCTCCTTTGGGACAGATCAATCAGAATTTCCGCGTCCTCGGCGAACTGCGCGGACGCCTCGAAGGCTTCGATTTCTTCAAACCGGCACTGAATCCGGCCAAGGGCATCGTCGCCAACCAGAACGACTATGTGTTCGGGGCGCTGCGGGCGCGGCTGGGCGTCGCCATGACGACCCCGTGGGTCGATGGCCTGGTGCAGGGGGAATACACCGGACTCTATGAATTGCCGAACCGGGCGGTCGCCGGCGTGCCGCTCGGTCCCCTGGGACTGGGGGGAGCCTATTACAAGGACAACGGCACCAGCACCTCGCCCGGCAGCACCCATCTGAAGCAGGCCTTCCTGAACTTCAAGCTGCAACCGCTGATCGGTCTGCCCAATTCCTATTTCCAGGGGGGCCGGTTCGAACTGCTGGACGGGCTGGAATACAAGACCGGCGACGCCAAGTTCGACGGACTCAAGGCGACCCGGATTTCGCAGCGGCTGATCGGGCCATTCGACTTCACCCACGCCACCCGCAACTTTGACGGCTTCGCCTTCCGCTACGACGACCCCGCCGTGAATGTCACCCTGACCGCCACCCACCCGACCCAGGGCGGCTTCAACATCCACGCCAACGATGAGATCAGCCACATCGACCTGGCCTACGGCGCGGTCACCAGCAAAAGGGGCGCGCTGCTGCCGGATACCGAAGCCCGGCTGTTCTACCTCTATTACGGCGATGACCGCAAGGTCCAGCCCACCGACAACCGGCCCCTGGCCGAACGCCCGGCGCTCAGCAGGAACTCCCTGGCGATCAGCACGCTCGGCGGCCATGTCCTCACCGTGCAGAAGCTGGGGCCGGGGGCTCTGGACGGCGTCCTTTGGGGAGCCTACCAGTTCGGCAACTGGGGCAATCTGGACCACAGCGCCTGGGCCATCGCGCCGGAAATCGGCTACCAGTTCACCGACGTCGCCCTCAAGCCCTGGCTGCGGGTCGGCTACTTCCGCAGTTCCGGCGATTCCAACGCCAACGACGGAACCCACCACACCTTTTTCCAGGTCCTTCCCACGGTACGCCTGTATGCCAAGTTCCCGTTCTACAACCTGATGAATTTGCAGGACGCCTTCGCCCAGGTTTCCATCGCGCCGACCGCGACCACCAAGCTGGGCGTGGACTTCCACCATCTGTCCCTCACCGATAACCGCGACCTGTTCTACGGCGGTTCCGGCGCCACCTCCCGCGCCGGCAGCTTCGGCTACTACGGCCGGGCCTCCGGCGGCGACAGTTCCGTGGGCGAACTGGTGGATCTCGGCTTCACCCATAACGTCACCAAAAACCTGTCGTGGAGCCTCTACTACGCCCATGCCTTCGGCTCCCGCGTGACTGGCAACGCCTACGCCATGAAAAATGACGCGGACTATGGATTCTTCGAATTCAATGCGGCGTTCTAAAAACGCTGACGGCAACCACACCCATGGCGGTCACGCAACCGGGTGCCTGGCTTGACCACTACCGTGGGATTTTTACGGCAGCTCGGTCATGTCAGGTTTCTGGCAGGTCGCGACGATCGCGGGGAATACCTGCGGAAGGCGCCGCCGCCAACGTGAACGGTAGGCATGCGGGATTGCACGCTCTATCCCTGAAACCGTGTCGGCCCAACTTCGAAACGGCACAACGGCATCGACGCCGATGAGGAGTGGCCGACACTGGCGTGGATTTTTCAGCGGCTGCCCGCAACGCTGTCACTTTCAACGGCGCGTGTCGGGATCGAAAGGGCCGCAAAAGGAATCGACGGCTTCCTGATATTCCGAGAGTGCCGCACGCGACTTCCCGACTCGCTCGCTTGACGCTGCTCCGCCGCCGGGAGCATGCTTCAAATCCCGCCGCATCATCGCGGCAAGCTTCCCGGCTGGAGGTTCTCCGCATGACCACCAAAACGTCGCGCCTGTCGATCCTGTTATTCTGGGGACTGTTGTCGCTGGGGGTCCAGGCCCAGCCCTTCAGCACGATCTACGTGTTTGGCGACAGCCTGTCCGACCGGGGCAATCTGGCCGCTCTGTCGGTCGCTCCCGGACAGGCGTTTCTCGACATCCTGAACCAATACCCGTTCGACCTCGGCTTTTCCAATCCCAAGAGTCGAACCGAACCGGGTCAGCGAGCCGTGGAGGTGCTGGCGGACGCGCTCGACCTGCCGCTGTTGCCGTCGTTGCATACGATCCTGTTGCCTCAAGGCCTGCCGCCGCAGGGCAACAACTTCGCGGTGGCCGGCGCGGTCGCTTCCGGACTCAAGGCCGATGGCAGCAGCGATCAGCCGGTGTTCCTGCTGGATAGCCAGCTCGCCGCCTTCGATCTCGCGGTGACTACCGCAACGTCGCCGCCCGATCTGGCCAATGCCCTCTACGTGGTGTTCATCGGCGGGAACGACGTCCGGGTCGCCCGCGACGCGGTTTCGCGCAAAATGAGCAAACGGGTCATCCGCACCGCGGTGCAAAACATCGATGCGGCCGTGCGGCACGTGGCTCAGTCCGGTGCCCGGGCGATTCTGGTCGTTAACAGCCCCGACATCGGTTCGATCCCCGAAACCCGTGAATTGCCGATTGGCCCGCTGACGCGACTGGCGGCACTCAAGGCGACCGCGCTGACGCGGTCTTTTAATGCGGAACTGGCCATGACGCTGCGCAAGACTCAAAAGGAACTGAACCTCAAGCTGGTGCAGTTCGACCTTTTCGACTTCTTCCGCAGTGTCTTGACCAATGGCGACGGGCTCGGCTTTGCCGACACCCGGCATGCCTGCATCGACAATCCGCTGTTGCCGGTGGTGGTCGACGACGCGCCCGAATGTCTGACGGACTTCGACCGCTTCGCCTTCTTCGACGAGGTGCACCCCACCAACCATGTTCACCGGCGGGTGGGACGGGCCCTGTTCGCGCTGGTGCCGGAGTTGCCGACAGCCGCGCCGTGAATGCCGGCGACCCAGGGACCCGTCATTACGGCGATAGCCCCAGGCTGGGGGGCAATGGTGTTGAATTAAGCCCCTCTCCCCGTTGGAGAGGGGTTGGGGTGAGGGCCTGGACGCTTCGCGCTTGCGACAAACTTTTTGGAACGTCGGGCGCTTCAGCCCTCAGCCCGCCCTACCCAGGAACCTGCGGCCCATGGCCGCACCTTTTTTCCTACTCCCACCGGGAGAAGGTGGCCCGAAGGGCCGGATGAGGGAGAGAGACCACTCGGTTCCAGGGCACAATCCGCGGGCCGTGGGGCCGAGTGGTCTCTCCCAGAGGGAGAGGGTTCCCTAATTCCACAGTATTGGGGGGCAGGCTCCATCTGCCCACCGGTGCGGTGGGCAAACCAAAAGCCGTTTGCCCACCCTACATTCGATCACTCCACCTTCAACTCCCGCATCATGCCCATGTCCTCGTGCTCCAGATTGTGGCAGTGGACCATGAACAGGCCCTTGTAGTCCTTGAAGGGC
>VEPB01000378.1 GCA_012026715.1 Methylococcaceae bacterium
ATCATTGCGGGGCCTGAGGCTTGGCTCCCGCCCTGAGGTAACGGCGCGCTAACGTTTCAATCCGTTGTCCCAGGCCCTTGTCCAGCTGACTCCAATCGAAGCGCCAACGCCAGTTGGCTGGACTCATGGTTCCGGGCGTATTCATCCGTGCTTCACCTCCCAATGCCAGCAGATCCTGCATGGGAATAACCGCTAGCCGTGCTGGAGAGGCGAAAGCACAAGCGATGAGCGGCCAGGGCACGTCGTTTCCAAAGTCCTTCAGTTGATCATCTACCCCCCGCTTCTGATCGTCCGACAAGCCGCCGTACCAGGAAGCGGTCGTGTCGTTGTCGTGAGTCCCGGTGTAGACCACGTTGTTTTCGGTGTGGTTTGCAGGCAGGTAAGGATTGCCGGGACCGCCGTCGAATGCGAACTGCAAGATCAGCATTCCCGGGATACCAAAAGCATGTCTCATGGCTTCCACTTCTTCGGTGATGATTCCCAGATTCTCGGCCACCAGAGGAAGGCTCGTCCCACCGAAAGCCTGATAGAACGCGGCCAGTAGTTCGCGACCTGGAGCTTTGACCCAGCAACCGTTTATGGCCGTCTGCTGATCTGCCGGGATTTCCCAGTAAGCCTCAAACCCTCTGAAATGGTCGATGCGGAGTAGGTCATAGAGCTCCAAATGGGTCTTGAGTCGGTTGATCCACCACTGGAATCCGTCCTCCTGCATTCGGCCCCAGTTATAGTGGGGGTTTCCCCAGCGTTGCCCGGTAGCTGAGAAATAATCCGGCGGCACCCCGGCCACCACCCGCGGCTCCCCACCATCATCCAGGTCGAAGTTCTCCCGATCCGCCCAGACTTCGGCGCTATCGGCGGCAACAAAGATCGGCATGTCACCGAATAGCAGCACGCCCCGACATGATGCGTGTCGCCGAATCTCTTCCCACTGCCGAAAGAAAACGAACTGCTCGAACCGGATGCGCTCAATCACCCAGGCTAGCCGCCAACGAGCTTCCGCCAGGGTCGATGGATCGCGGTCCCGAAATCCTACCGGCCAGCTTTGCCAGGGCTGGTTGCCAAACGCTGACCGCAGCGCGGCATAGAGCGCATAATCGTCGAGCCAATACGCATTGTCCCTACAAAAAACCCGGAACTGCCTGCGGTAATAGGTTTCTTCCAATTCACACTTGAAACCAAGAAAAGCCTGCCGAAGCGCGCTAAGCCGAAAAGCTCGAGGATCGTTATCGCGGTTGCGCCGCAACACATCGGCTGGCAACCAGCCTCGCTCAACCAGCCATTCCAGGCTGATCAGGAGGGGATCGCCGGCGTGAGCCGACATGCATTGATAGGGGGAGCCATCGGAATGGGTCGGACCGATCGGGAGGGTTTGCCAGACCGACAAACCGGAATCGGCCAGGAAATCGACAAAGCTCCTGGCATCCTGCCCGAGATCACCGTTGCCGACCCCACCAGGCAGTGAGGTAATGTGGAGCAGAACTCCTGCCCTGCGCCGATCGAGAATACTGTCTACCGCTGTCAAGCCCGCCCCTTATGCGAATCCGAAGTTCCGTTACTCAACTGCACGCGGCCTAGAAGGTTCAATCCGGCACAGATCACTTTAGAAAATCAACTGTCGGCAGTTGAATCAACCCTGGTCGCACCTGCGCAGAGCATGAAACGGCAGACACGAAGACGGTTTAGGGTCTCCTCACCGGGCGAAATGCAACAACTGACCGAAGTTTTCGGGTGTCACCAGTACCACGCCCCCTGGGCTCACATAGAAACGCTGGCGATCCTCTTCGGGGTTCTCGCCGATAACGGTGTTTGCCGGAATCTTGCAGCCCTTGTCGATGATTGCGCGGTGAATGCGACAATGCCGGCCGATGTTGACATCGGGGAGAATGACGGAATCAGAAACCTGGGAGTAGGAATTGACCCGAACGTTGGAAAACAACAAGGAGTGGCGGACTTCCGCGCCAGAAATGATGCAGCCGCCTGATACCATGGAATCCACCGCCAAGCCACGCCGATTGTCGTCGTCGAACACGAACTTGGCCGGTGGGGTCTGCGACTGGTAGGTCCAGATGGGCCAGTCGGTGTCATACAAATTCAGCTCCGGGTTGACCCCGATCAGCTCCATGTTGGCATCCCAATAGGAATCGATGGTCCCCACGTCACGCCAGTAAGCCTGAACACCGCTCTGAACATCCCGGAAGGGATAAGCGAAGACCCGGTACTTCTTGATGACCTCTGGAATGATGTCCTTGCCGAAGTCGTGGCTGGAGCGGGGACTGTCAGCATCCTTGATCAGCTGCTCGAACAAGAAATCCCGGTTGAATACGTAAATCCCCATGGAGGCGAGCGCGTGGTCGGGCCGATTGGGCATCGCCGGCGGGTTGGCCGGCTTTTCCACAAATTCGCGGATGCGCTGTTCCTCATCCACCTTCATCACGCCGAAGGCCTTAGCCTCCTTGAGGGAAACCTCCATACAGCCGATGGTGAGATCGGCCTTTTTTTCCACATGCTTGGCCAGCATCAACCCGTAATCCATCTTGTAGACATGGTCACCGGCCAAAATCAAGACATATTCCACATCCATCTGCCGGAAAATATCGAGGTTCTGGTAGACCGCATCGGCGGTACCCGCATACCAGGACTCCTGGAGCCGCTGCTGGGCCGGCAGGATATGTACGAATTCCCCCAGTTCGGCACGCAGAAACCCCCAACCCTGCTGGATATGGCGGATTAATGAATCCGCTTTGTACTGCGTCAGAACGCCGATTTGGCGAATGCCGGAATTGAGACAGTTGGAAAGGGGAAAATCAATGATGCGGAATTTCCCTCCGAATGGTACGGCAGGCTTGGCACGCCATTCTGTAAGATTATGCAGCCGACTCCCTCGGCCACCGGCGAGAATCAAGCCTAGCGTATGGCGGGTTAACCGGCTAACGAAACGCGAGGCGACGCTGGATTGAGGCATCAGTGGGAGCTCCGTATTGGGAGTTGGTCGTACCGGAAGGGCGCAAATTTGGTAACATGCATCACCGCATTTCTTCGGCGCTGAACGGGCGCTAGTTTACTATCAGAGGCCAGATAAAGTGAACCAGAACGAAGCGCAGGAACACGATCAGAGCACCGCATTGGACGCTTTGAATCCGGAGATGCTGCGCATCGTTCAGGCCCGGCATCACGACCCCTTTGCCGTACTGGGAAGGCACCGCAGCGGCGATGCTGACATCGTCCGTGCCATGCTGCCGCAAGCCGAATCGGTCCGTCTGGGCGAGTCCGGACCGGCACTTGACCGGATTCCGGGCACCGATCTGTTCGAGGGAGCACTTCCTTCAAACTTTCAGGAATCCCACTATCGCCTCTCTTGGACGGACAAGTCCGGCCATCAGCATTCCCACATCGATCCCTATACCTTCCCACCCCAGCTGGGTGACTTCGACATCCACCTGTTCGGGGAAGGCAAGCACTGGCACATTTACCGCAAGCTGGGAGCCCATCCCCACTGCGTGGACGGAATCGAAGGCATACTGTTCGCCACCTGGGCGCCCAACGCCGAACGCATCAGCGTGGTCGGCGACTTCAACGGCTGGGATGGGCGCCGGCACCCCATGCGGGTCCGGGGAGGCAGCGGCGTTTGGGAGCTGTTCATTCCCGAGCTGGAGCCCGGCACTTATTACAAATTCGAGATTCGCAACCGGCAGTACGGCACCATCCTGCTGAAAACCGACCCCTATGGTCAGCGTTTCGAGCTGCGCCCCAACACCGCATCCATCGTGGTACCGGAAGACAACTACGACTGGAAGGATGCCGAATGGGTGACCCAGCGAGAGCATGCCCAGTGGTTAAATACTCCCCTATCGGTCTACGAAGTCCACTTAGGCTCCTGGCGACGGGATAGCGAGGGCAGCTTCCTGAGTTACCGAGAAATCGCCGAGCAACTGGTCGACTACGTCAAGGAAATGGGCTTCACCCATATCGAGCTGCTGCCCATCACCGAACACCCCTTCGATGCGTCCTGGGGCTATCAGACCACCGGTTATTTCGCTCCGACCAGCCGGTTCGGCAGCCCCGACGATTTCCGATATCTGGTGGATCAATGCCATCAAAATGGCATCGGCGTCATCCTGGACTGGGTTCCGGCCCACTTTCCCAAGGACAGTTTCGGACTGGCCCATTTCGACGGTACCCCACTCTACGAACACGAAGACCCGCGCCTGGGCGAACACCGCGACTGGGGTACTTTGATCTACAACTATGGCCGCAACGAGGTGAAGAACTTCCTCATCGGCAGCGCCATTTTCTGGATCGAGGAATTTCACCTGGACGGCCTGCGGGTCGATGCTGTCGCATCCATGCTGTACCTGGACTATTCACGCCAGCCTGGGGACTGGATCCCCAACAAATACGGCGGCAACGAAAACCTGGAGGCGATCGCCTTCCTGCGCGAGCTCAACACCGTCGTGCACCAGCAGCATCCCGGCGTGCTGGTGATCGCCGAGGAGTCCACCGCCTGGCCACAGGTCACCCGTCCGACCTGGACCGGCGGCCTGGGATTCTCCATGAAATGGAACATGGGCTGGATGCACGACACCTTGCAGTACATGAGCAAGGATCCCATCCATCGCCACTACCACCACGACCAGCTAACGTTCGGACTGCTGTACGCCTTCACCGAAAACTTCGTGCTGCCTTTCTCCCATGACGAAGTGGTGCACGGCAAGGGCTCGCTGCTGCAGAAGATGCCGGGCGACGAATGGCGCCGATTCGCCAATCTAAGGCTGCTCTATACGCTGATGTTCACCTATCCAGGCAAAAAGCTGCTGTTCATGGGCTGTGAATTTGCCCAGGGCGGCGAGTGGAACCATGCCCAAACGCTGGACTGGTACGTCCTCCAGTATCCGTTCCATCAAGGCGTGAAAAAATTGGTGTCCGACCTGAACCGTATGTATCAGGAGACATCGGCACTGCATCGCCTGGATTTCGATCCCAAAGGATTCGAGTGGATCGACTGCCACGATGCGCCGCAATCGGTACTGAGCTACCTCCGCAAGGACGACGATCGTTTTCTATTGATTGTGTTGAACTTTACGCCGATACCCCGCCCCCACTACCGGATTGGCGTGCCGGAAGCCGGCGTCTACGAAGAACTGTTCAACTCCGACTCGGCCTATTACGGCGGCAGCAACACCGGCAATGGCGAACTGCATTCCGAGCCGCGGGAATGGATGGGCCGGCCCCACTCCATCAACATGACCCTACCTCCCCTGGCCGGCTTGGTCCTTGCCCTGAAGCCGCCCGCACAACTCGAGGAACCGGAGACCGACACGGAAGACAACGAAGCCGGTCCATGAAAAAAATCCTGTTCGTCACCAGCGAGGCCTACCCCCTCATCAAGACGGGCGGGCTCGCCGACGTCTCCGGCAGCCTGCCGCTGGCCCTGACCGCGCAGGGGCACGATGTCCGCATTCTGATGCCCGCTTACGGCGATGTCATGGCGGAACTGGAGAATGTTCATACCGCCGTGCGGATCAAGCAGGCGAACAGTCTGATCGAAATCGCCGAGGCACACCTGCCCGGCTCCGGCGTCAAGGTCTGGCTGGTGGCCCAGCCGGGCGTCTTTGACCGCCGCGGCAATCCCTACCTGGGTGCTGACGGACAGCCTTGGGCCGACAATGCCGAACGCTTTGCGTTGCTGGCACGGATCGCGGTGGAGATCGGCCTGAACCGGGTGGGATTTCGCTGGAAGCCCGATGTGGTGCACTGCAACGACTGGCAAACCGGGCTGGTCCCGCCGCTCTTGGAGGATGAGCCGGGCCGGCCGGCAACCGTCTTCACGATCCACAACCTGGCCTACCAGGGCGTGTTCCCCAAGGAAACCTTCAAGCGCCTCGGTCTGCCACAGCGGTTTTGGTCCTACAACGCCCTCGAGTTCTACGACCAGTTGTGCTTCATGAAGGGCGGACTGGTGTTTGCCGACCGCGTCAACACCGTGAGCCCAACCTACGCCACCGAAATTCAGGGTGACGAATTCGGTTGCGGCATGCAGGGCCTGCTTCGGCAACGGTCGGATCGTCTGAGCGGCATCATCAATGGCATCGACACCGCGGCCTGGAATCCGGAGGGAGATCCCCTGATCCCCCATCCCTTCAACGCCACCAATCTCGCCGGCAAGCGTCTCAACAAGGCCGCTCTCAGACAGCGGATGGGGCTGGACGACTCCAATTCCGATGCATTGTTCGCCAGTATCGGACGCCTGGTTCAGCAGAAGGGCATCGACCTGATCATCGATATTCTTCCCGAACTGGTCAAACTGCCGCTGCAAATGGTCATCCTGGGAAGCGGCGATAAACGTTACGAGCAGACCCTCAGCCAATGGGCGAAACTGTACCCGGATCGCATCGCGGTCAGCCTGGGCTACGACGAACGGCTATCCCACCTGATCGAAGCCGGAGCCGACGTCTTTCTGATGCCGTCCCGCTTCGAACCCTGCGGCCTCAATCAGATGTACAGTCAGCGCTACGGCACGGTACCCATCGTACGCCAAGTCGGCGGGCTGGCCGACACCGTGTCGGATGCCAACGCCACCAACCGCGCCTGCGGCAATGCTAGCGGCATCGTGTTCCGGGACGCCTCCGAATCCGAATTGCTGGATGCCGTCTTGCGCGCCCTGGCTCTATACCAGGAGCCCACGGAATGGGAAAAGCTGCGCCTCGCCGGCATGGCCAGAGATTTCTCCTGGCAAAAAAGCGCGGCTCAATACGTATCGCTTTACAAGCTGGCGATCGCCGACCGCAACCGCAGCACAAAAACCATGCTCAGCCTGAGTGCCAGCGCATGAAAGGCCGCCGGATCGGCGCGCTGCTGCTGGTCTTGGGCACTAACTTCCCGCAGTTGGCAGCGCCCGAGGAAATTGCCACCATCGCGGTTCGCCACCGGCTGGCGCAAGACCTGGCACCCCTCATCCGGCCCCTGCTGGAACCCGGCGAGACGGTGGTCCCCAGCGGCGGCCTGCTGATCGTGAAGGCGCGCCAGGACCGTCTCGACGACATCCACCGTTTGGTGGAGCAACTGGATCGGCAAGCCCATCGGCTGATGATCACCGTCGCCCAGGGCCGCGGCCTGACCCGCGAATCCCTGGGTGGGGCGATCGGCGGCACGGTGGGATCAGAGGCCCGGTTGCACGGCCACCTCTACCAAACCGAGGCTCAAGGCATGGGCCAGCAGATTCAGCGGGTACAGACCCTGGATGGCCAGGCGGCCATGGTGCAATTTGGCGAACAGGTGGCAGTGCCGGCCCAGAATGTCGTTGGTTACGGCCCCGGCGGGAGCGTGGTCCTCGGCCAATCCACCCAGTACCTGGATGCCACCAGCGGCTTCGCCGTCACTCCCCGGCTGGGCGGCAATCAGGTCACCCTGGACGTGGCGCCGTGGTCTAACCGGCTGAACCGGCGCGGCGACGGCAGCATCGATACCCAGTCCGCCCAAACCACGCTGCGCACCGGACTGGGAGAATGGGTCGAATTGGGAGGCCAAGTTGATACCAACGCCAACGAGCGGAACGGGCTTACCGGCCACGCCTATTCCACCCGTAGCGAATCCAACCGCATTTTCCTCCGAATCGACGACCTGGACGCCACCCATCCCTGATCCATAGATTCCGCCATGCC
>VEPB01000289.1 GCA_012026715.1 Methylococcaceae bacterium
CGCATGCGCGCCGACGACATCGCCAAGCTCAAGACTCGCAATATGGACGGCGACATGGTGCCGCTGGGCTCCCTGCTGGAGGTCAAGGAAATTGGCGGATCGGACAAGCTCACCCGCTACAACATGTACCCGGCGGCGGAAATCAACGGGGTGGCCAAGCCCGGCGTCAGTACCGGGGAAGCCATCGCCATCATGGACCGGCTGGCGCAAGCGGAGCTGCCGCCGGGCTTCGGCTATGAATGGACCGAGATCAGCCTGCAGCAGGTGCTCGCCGGCAACGTCGCCTTCCTGGTGTTTCCGCTGAGCGTGCTGTTCGTGTTTCTGGCCCTGGCCGCCCAGTATGAAAGCTGGTCCCTGCCCTTCGCCGTGATCCTGATCGTCCCCATGTGTCTGCTGGCCTCCATGACCGGGATCTGGCTGCGGGGGATGGACAACAACATCTTCACCCAAGTGGGCTTCATCGTGCTGGTGGGGCTGGCCGCCAAGAATGCCATCCTCATCGTCGAATTCGCCAAGCGGCGGCGGGAGGAAGGCCTGGACCGCTTCCAGTCGGCGATCGAAGCGGCCCGGGTGCGGCTTCGTCCCATCCTGATGACCTCCATCGCCTTCATCATGGGCGTGCTGCCCCTGGTGATCGCCCAGGGCGCCGGCGCCGAATCCCGCCAGATTCTCGGCACCGCGGTGTTCAGCGGCATGATCGGCGTCACCCTGTTCGGGCTGATCCTGACCCCGGTGTTCTATGTCGCCATCCAGGCCGTGGTGGATCGCCGCCTGGCACGAGTCGCAGCCAAACCGGCCGGAGAACGCCCATGAACCGGCAACCCACCATTGCCTGTCGGGTGGCCAAACGGCCTGGTCCACCGCAAGATGTTGGGCAGATGAAGCCTGCCCAACCTACGGAGCGATCGATCCTGGCCAGGTTTTCCTGGTTCCTCGCGCCCGCCCTCCTCGCCGCCTGCAGCGTCGGCCCGGATTACCGGCCGCCGAGTATCGACGCCGGCCCGGCCAGCTTCGTCAACGGCGGCGCGCCGGAATTCTCCCGGCGCGAAGTCGAACGCAACTGGTGGCAGCAGTTCAATGACGCCGGGCTGTCCAGGCTGGTGGACCTCGCCGTGCGAAACAACCGGGATCTCAAGGCGGCCGAGGCCAATCTCCGCGAAGCCCGGGCGCTGTACCTGCAAGCCGGCCTGGACCTGCTGCCCACCGTCACGTCCCGCGCCAGTTACACGGAACAGAAGCGCAGCGTCGGAGCGCTCAACAACCGCGCCTTCGTGCCACGGGAACTGAAGCTCTACAGCATGGGTTTCGATGCTTCCTGGGAAATCGACCTGTTCGGCCGGGTCCGGCGCAACGTGGAATCCCGCGATGCCGAAATGGCCGGCCAGGAAGCGGATTACCGCGATCTGGCGGTGAGTCTGGTGGCCGAGGTGGCACGCAACTACTTCACCCTGAGGGGGCTGCAAAACCAACTGGAGGTGGCCCGCAAGAATGCCGACAACCAGGCCGCCACGCTCAAGCTCACCGAAGTGCGGCTGGAAGCGGGCCGCGGCACCGAGCTGGATACCTCGCGCGCCAAGGCTCAGCTCGACACCACCCAGGCGACCGTGCCGCCCATCGAATCGGCGATCCACCAGACCATCCACCGGCTCGGCGTCCTCACCGGCAATCCGCCCACCGCGCTGGCCGGCGAACTGCTGGCGGCGGCACCCATGCCCACTACGCCGGCAACGATCGCCATCGGCAATCCGGCGGACCTGCTGCGGCGCCGGCCCGATATCCGCGTGGCGGAGCGCGACCTGGCGGCGGCCACCGCCCAGATCGGCGTTGCCACCGCCGACCTGTTCCCCCGCGTGACCTTCGTCGGTTCGATCGCCCTTGAGGGCCGCACCTTGGGCGCCCTGGCGGGAACCGGCGGCGAGAGCTATTCGGTCGGACCCCGCATCACCTGGGCGGCCTTCGACCTGGAGCGGGTCTATGCCCGCATCAAGGCGGCGGACGCCCGCGCCGAGGCCGGGCTGGCCCGCTATGAACAGACCGTGCTCAACGCCCTGGAAGAAACGGAGAACGCCCTGGTGGAATATAACCGGGCACGGCAGGAACGAGCCCTGCTCGCGGATGCCGCACTCGCCAGCCAGCGCGCCTGCGAACTTGCCCACCTGCGCTTCGACGACGGCATCGCCGACTTCCTTACCGTGCTGGACACCGAATCCCGCCTTCTGGAAGACCAGCAGCGCCTCGCCGCCAGCGAAACCCGCACCGCCACCGCGCTGGTGGCGGTCTACAAGGCGCTGGGTGGGGGCTGGGAAAACGGATCGGCACTGCGGGCCGGGACGAGCGAAGCACGATAAGCGGTAGCGGCACGGTTTTCGGCGGCATGAGAGGGCCGTCTTCGGACAACGCCGCCGCTTATGCCCGCGTCGGGGCGGATCGGAAACCCTCCGGCTGCGGCCGTTGCCTGCTCAAAGCTCCACCGGCACCGGGCCGAACGAGCCGTGCGACCGGAACTCGTCGCGGTAGTCGCCCCGGAACGGCAAGAGGGCGGAGATGCCGGATTGGGTGGCGGCGGCCGGGCCCGGGCCGACGATGGCGCCGGGGTGGTCGCCGTTCCGGTGGCCGATATCGGAGTCGTCGCGAATTCCGCCGCTGGCCAATCTGGCGTCTCCATGCGGTTTCGAGGTTGGCGACAACTGCGCGGCGCCGCGGCCGGCCTTCAGGCGAACAGGTCCGGCGTCGCCGGCGATGCCACCAC
>VEPB01000189.1 GCA_012026715.1 Methylococcaceae bacterium
GCTCCCGCCGCCCGTCGCGGTTCAGGTCGGCGATCACGGCCGGCCCGTCGGCAAAGTTGGCGCGGTAGCTTTCGGCGCGGCTTCCGTCGCATTCGCCCCAGCCTCGCTGTTCGGTGGCCAGGGTTTCCCAGATTCCGACCTGTCCCCAGTAGTCCTTGCCCGGATAGACCGAGGCATTGACCTTCAGCGGCGCGCCATTGGGTTTGTAGACATTGATGTAATGCACGTCCGACGGCACCGCGAGCTCCAGTTTGGCGTCTCTCGGATCGAGATTGCCGGCGGCGGCATTGGCGTTGTAAACGCCCCAGGCGTAGCCGCGGTCGCCGCTCAATTGGGGCCAGCCGGTTCTCAGCAAGCCGCGGCTGCTGTAGACCCAGGTGTTGGCTTGGTCGCCCAAGGCGCCGGTGACGACCAGTTCGAGCGAACTACCGTTGCCGTCCAGATCGGCGGCCAAAAGGCCACGCAGTTCGTGGGTGGTGGGTTGTGCCTGCCATTTGAGCTTGCCCGCCAGGGTGAAGACCGAGAGATAGCCGTCGGCCTGGGCGATCGCGATTTCCTTTTTTCCGTCCCGGTCGATGTCGGCGACCACGACCCCCGGCCAGGTGCGGCGCGACGGCTGGTCGGAGCGCCACAGGAGCTGGCCGGTCTTGCCGTTCAGCGCCGTCAGCGTATACGCAGCCGAAACAACGTCCTTGATGCCGTCGTGGTTCACATCGACCAGGGCCGGCGAAGCGTACCAGCCGGTTTCGCACCAGGAACTGTAACAGCCGCCCCGCGCCCATTTCAGTTCCGGCGGCTTGATCTCGCCCGCGCTCGCAGGCGGAGATCCGAGCAAGGCGACTGAAACAATCGGGAGCATGGCGAATCGCCGGAGATCGGTGACCTGCTTCATAGGGGGCTCCATGGGCTCGCGGATCGGCATTCAGGTTGCGGTCAATCAGCCTCCTATTAGTGCATCAACCGGTCCGCGTGGCAATGGAGGGCGGATTTTCCCGGGCAGGACGGGCCGCAGCGCCCGACTTCGGTGTTAAGGAACAGCGTGACCGCCGCCCGTTCGGAAACGCTCGTCTCAATGGTGATGGCCGTTTTCGTGCAAGACCTTTTTCACGAAAGGATCGTTTTCCATGTCGCCCAAGTCGGTGGCATCGATCTGGCGGTAGGCATCGATGGTTTCGATGGGAGTGGGATGCCAGGGCGCCAGCTCGATAGGCCTCAGTTCTTGGAGTTCCAGCAGGTGGATTTCGCCCTGCACGGTTTTCTTGATCGATGCCGGCAGCCGGGTTTGCGTCAGCCAGGTAACTTCCAGTTCTTGCCCGCCGATGACGCCTTTGCGCAGTTCGGCCGGTTCGCCGTTGATCGTTTTGCGCTGGCTGACTTTCAGCGCCTCCAGATCTTTCGGGGCCAGCATCGAAGCCAACCGCTGCCAGTCGAAGTCCAGTCCATGGATGGCCCGATCGGCGGGGGCATATTCAACGGCCGTCCGGTCCTGGTGGTACAGCTTGCGATAGGCGATGACGTTTTTGTCCGTGCGCTCCCAGATTTCGCCGTGATCGCCGTCATCGTCGCGGGTTTGCACCGTGGATCCGGTTCGCCAGAAATACCAGGACCTGGACGCGTTGACGCGTCCATGGGCTGTTCCAAGAACCCTCATTTCGTAGCGACAGGCGACCTCGGGCAGAGCCGCGGCATCGTCGGCGGCGGCGAACGGCAACATCCCGATAAGGGCGAAAAGGCTCAGCAGAATGCGGTGCATGGTCGAACCGGGCGTGGGTGGAACGGGAATGGGAGCCTCGGCGGACTCCCGCGGGGCGGAACCACGGAAATCGGGGGCGTTGCTTAATGGTTGAAACCGAAGGCTTCAGCCATGACGTGGTAGATGACGTTCTGCTCGATGATCCCGCGGAACAGATAAGCCTTGGGGCCGGTTGCCAAAATGGCGACGTCTTCCGCGGCATGGGTTTCGTTGTTGAGCGGAATGATCGACTCCTGCAGGTAATTGGAATTTTGCACGATCGCCTGGGTCAGCGCCGGTCGGCCCGTCGCCGGGTCATAGGCATTCGGAAGATGACCCTCGCTGCCGGACGCCCAGGGCGCCGTGGCAATGGTGAAGGACTTCGGACCGGCCGCCTGCAGGGGATTCGCCTTCTTGCCGTCGGCGTAGGAAGCGCCGGTATAACCGGGACCGTTGGCGTAGTTGAGCGTGGTATAGGGCAGGCCCATCAGATCGCGGTCCGGGCTGGTCGCGCCCACGCCCTGGATCAATCCGAGAATGGGGTTTCCGCGTCGGGGATAGCCGCCGATGGTGAAGGTATGGCTGTGATCGGCGGTGACGATGATGAGGGTTTCTTCCGGATCGGTCGCGTTTACCGCGGCCTGTACCGCTTCCGACAGTTGCTGGGTGTCGGTCAAGGCGCGATAGGCGTTGCCGGCGTGATGGGCGTGGTCGATGCGACCGGCCTCCACCATCAGGAAATAGCCTTTGCCGTTCTTCTGAAGAATCTGGATCGCCTTGGCGGTCATCTCGGTGAGGGACGGCTCGCCCGCCTTGTCGCTCGAGACGCGATCGGCCTCGTAGTGGAGATGGGACGGTTCGAACAAGCCGAGCAGATGATCCACCTTGTTCGGGTCGACGGAGTGGAAGTCGGCCAGGTTCCAGACATAAGCCGCGTTGGTGCGGGTCGCCAGCCAGTCCTGGGTCAGGTCTCGGTTGTCCTTGCGCTTGCCTTTGACGCCATATTCGGGATCCAGCTTGGTGTTGGGAATGAACCGGGTACGTCCGCCTCCCAGGGCGACGTCGATGCCGCCGTTGAAATTGAAGTCGATCAGTTGGGCGGCGATATCGGGGACGGTGGCGCCGTCCGGCTTGTCGGAGTCGGCTTCCCAATCGCGATTGGCGGTATGGGCATAACAGGCGGCCGGGGTGGCGTGAGTGATCCGTGCGGTCGAAACGACACCCACCGAAAGCCTGCGGGCTTTGGCCTGCTCCAGGATCGTGGTCAGCCTGTTGGCGGATACCACCGAGGCGCTGGGTTCGCTGTGGGCCACATACTGATTCACCGAGAGGGAATCGCCGATGGTTTTCACGCCGGTCACCATGGCGGTCATGGTCGGAGCGGAGTCCGGCGTCTGCTGGTCGACGCTGTAAGTCTTGGAAAGGGCCGAGTAAGGGAATTTCTCGAAGCTCAAGGAATTCTCCTCGCCGTGGCCACCCTTCGACTGTCCGTCGTAAATGCGGGAAGCGGTGATCGTGGAAATGCCCATGCCGTCGCCGATGAACAAGATGACGTTCTTGGCGCGGGACCTGACCGGGTCAAGCTTTTTTGAGGCCTTGACCGTTGCCTGACCATTCTTGAACCAGTCTTGGGGCGTGGGATCGGCGGCATGCGCAATGCCGGCCGTGACCAGCGCCGCCACGGCTGCGGGTAAGGCTTTTCTCAGTAAATCCATGGTGCTTCTCCGAACGCCAATCTGCGGCGCCGGTTACGGTTCCAGACAGGGAAATTCCCAAGCAAGGATACTGCCGGAAGATGACAGGTTGACGACATTGTCGAGAACGGCGACGATCGGTTGGCGTCGCACGATCCGGATGGCAGCTGGATCGCGGACCCGGATTGCGGTTGCCCCGGTTCAGGAGGTCGCCCTCCGTCAATCCGCGAACTGCACCGTCACGGCTGCCCCGCCCAGTGGACTGGAGCCGATGCCGATCCGGCCCCGGTAGGCCTCGACGATGTCGGCGACCACGGCCAGGCCGATGCCGTGACCCGGCGCGGATTCGTCGGCGCGGGCGCCGCGCTGCAGAATGTCGGCCGAGCGGGCGGCGCCGATGCCCGGACCGTCGTCGTGCACCGCCAGGGTCAAGCCCTGACGGTCGCGCCAGGCGTGCACCTTCACCGTCCTGCCGCACCACTTGCAGGCGTTGTCCAGCAGATTCCCCAGCAGTTCCATCAGATCGGCCTCGTCTCCCCGGAATAGCAGCGCCCGGTCGACTTCGATCGCGGTCGCGATGGCCTTGTCCCGATAGACCTTTTGCAGCGATGCCAGCACCCGCTCCGCGACTGGGCGCACCGGCACCGCGGAATGCCCGGCCACGGCGCCGGCGGTGGTGGCGCGCTGCAGCTGCCGGTCGATGATGGCGGCCATCCTCGCGCTCTGTTCGGCCACGGTGGCAGGCAGGGTTTCGCGGTTTTCCAACGCGCCCCGCAAGACCGCCAGGGGCGTCTTGAGACTGTGGGCCAGGTCGGCCATGGCGTTGCGATAGCGTTCGCGGCGGGCGCGTTCGCTGGCCAGCAGCAGGTTGATGTTTTCCGTGAGCGGGCGGATTTCGGCCGGGTAATCGCCCTCGATGCGGCTGCGCCGGCCGTCCTCGATCGCCGCCAGCTCGCCGGCGATCTGCCTCAGGGGGCTAAGGCTCCAGCGCAGCACGACTGCCTGGGTGGCGATCAGCAGCAGGGCCACCGTCCCGAGCCCGGCCCACAGGCCGTGGCGGTAATTGGCGATCTCCTGCTGCAGAGGTTCCAGCTCGGCCACCAGATAAAACGCGTAGGTCTTGGTGCCCACCGCGGTGGTTTTGTCGAAACCGTAACCGAGCATCGCGTAGTCGCGCCCGTCCTCCAGCGTCAGCTCGCGCCAGTCGCGGTCGCCGGTGGCAACCGGAAAGCGCAGCGGCAGCGGGCGGTCGAGCCAGGAGGGCGAGCGCCAGACGACGCGGTCGCGGTCGGTCACCAGGGCGTAGAGTCCGGAATCGGCGAGCGCGCGGCCGGCTTCCGGCAGGTCGGCGGGCGCCGGCATGGCGAGGTTGCCGCTGCGGTCGATGGTGGCGGCCGACAGCAACAGGTAAAGCTGGCCGGTCATGCGCTCCCGCAGCGCCAGCCGGGTGCTTCGACCGAAGGCGTTATCCAGCACCGCCGCGGAACTGAACACGAACAGCAGCAACACCAGAAGGCTGGCCAGTCCCAGGCGGAACTGCAGGGAACGGCTCACGGCGCCAGCCGGTAGCCGCGGCCGCGCAGGGTCTCGATGGGTTGCAGCTTACCGTCGGGATCGAGCTTGCGGCGCAAGCGTCCGACGACGACTTCGATCACGTTGCTGTCCGGGTCGCTGTCATGGGGATAGAGATAATCCCGCAATTCGGTTTTGGATACCACGCCGCCGGGCCGGCGCGCCAGGAATTCCAGCAAGCGGTATTCGAACCCGGTGAGTTCCACCTCGGCTTCCTCGACCGTGACCCGCTGGCTTTCCAGATCGATGGCGAGCGAACCGCAGCGCAGCACCGTTCCCGCTCCGGCACGGGAACGCCGCACCAGGGCGCGCACCCGGGCCGACAATTCTTCCATGTGGAAC
>VEPB01000554.1 GCA_012026715.1 Methylococcaceae bacterium
CGCGAATCAGGTGATCAAGTTGGGAACCGGCGACGACATCCTGACCTTCAAGAACCTCGATGACTTCACGACCTCTGATACTCTGAGCGATGCAGGCGGTACCGATACCCTGCGCGCCGCCTTCAGCCGCAATGTATCCGGCACGCCGGCCTTGGCGGGGATCGAGAAGCTGCACATTGCAGCCACTCAGAGTATGAGCATGAACTTGGCGAATGCCACGGGGATTAGCGAACTGGCTATTCTTTCGGACCGGGCGGTTAGTGGCGATACCGATGCCTCGCCGATCACCGGAGAACCCTTCGGCATCACCGGCGTGGACGCCAGCGACATCATCACCCTCAGCAATACCAATATCGGTACGCTCAATTTCTTCGCCGACAACGACAACGACGACAACCCGGGCACCGATACCGGCAGCCATGTGTTCAATGGCGTCAATTTGGCCAGCAATACCCAAACCACCCTTACGGTGGCCATAAACTCCAGTCTCGATGTCGACGAAGGCGCCGACAGCTATACCGTGGGTCAATTGACCATCGCCGGTGTCACCACGGCAACCATTGCCGTCGGTGACGAGCGGGAAATCCAGCAGGACGCAACGGCTAGCAGTACGGTCACTACCATCGACAACATTCTGGCGACCAGCCTGCAGCACCTGACAGTTTCCGCCGACGGTACGGTCAACCTTGGCACGGTCACCGGTTCCGGCACCAAGGACAACATTCAGGACATTACGACGACCGGGGTACTGGGAGATTTCCAGGCCAATGTGGTTGGGCTCGGAACCAATGCCGTGGTGAATCTGGGTGACGGCAAAAATACCTTCGATGCACTGGGATCGTCGGGCAACAACGTGACCATTAACAGCGGAAGCTCGGACGATTCGTTGGGCGGAACCGACCAGAAGGACCTCATCCATGCAGGTGCGGGCAATGACAGTATCGATGGTTATCGTGGCGATAACACCTTGGATGCCGGAAGCGGCGATGACACGGTTGTGGCACAGGAAGGTTCCGATACCTACAGCATGGGTAGTGGAACCTTGGAATCGATACAGGACAACGAAGGAAGTGGCCGGGATGGCTCCGGCAGTACCCAAACCGTTACCCTGGAAGGTTCCGCCGTCACCGTGCAGATCGACATCAACGGCGATGGAGCTTTTGAAATCAATCAATGGCTGGTTGGCGGTGACGGTACCACCGAGACCGTTCGCTGGGATAACACGAGCGACCTGATCAATTATGGGCAGTCTTCGCTCAGTGGCGCGACGGCGATTCGCAGCAGTACCCAGGGAGCAACTTACAACGGCGATGCCAATCCCAACTTCGTCATCGCCGAAGATGGCAACGTGGCGACGTTCAATGGCCAAGATGGCAACGACGTGTTCATGGTGGAAAATGCCGGAACCGGTGCAGCGACCGGACGGACCTTCAATGGCGGCGGAGGCAACGATGCCTTCGTGGGAAGCATGGGGATCGACGATGTCAGCGGCGGCCTGGGTGCCGATCGTCTGGTACTGTTGTGCGATGGCTCGTCCAGCGGCGACGGCGCGGTGGATATCGTCCGCTACTCGGTCGGCGACTCGACGCTCACCGGCTGGGATCAACTCTATGGATTCGAAATCACGGGAACAAACGATCAGTTGGATCTGCCTCTGACGACCATCGCCGGTGCCACTGGTGTCTTTGTGGACGGTATCGATGCCGGCAGTGGCGTAACCGGTGTCAGCGAACATCGGGTCTTTGCCGATGGGTTGGCGCGGTTCCATGATGGCAACGGCAATCTTGCAACCGTGGGAACCGGACCAGATCAAATCTCGCTGCAAAATGCCCTCGACTACCTGGCGAGTAATTTCGACGGCGACAGCACGTCGGTGGCATTTAACTACGACCGGGATGGCGATGGCACTGCCGACGACACCGTCGTGTTCCAGGACGGCGTGCAGGACACCATCGTGCAGCTCGTCGGAGTGGTCGCCGACGGCTTGGATACGGCCGCCAGCGCCGGCAATGTCCATCTCGTGTGATATATAGGCGATCGTCTCCGATGGCGGTTTTATAGTTCACCCCCGCTGTCGACTTCAGCAATAGACAACGCCCGGCTCAGGTCCGGGCGTTGTCTTTTTCGGCAGGAAGTGGCGATGATATGGAGAATCGCCAGGGAATCTCCCACGGGCGTTAGTGAAAAAAGCCCGCTTTGAACCGAATCGCGTGAACATCCTGATCGTCCACCAGAACTTTCCCGGTCAGTTCAAGCATCTGGCGCCGGCGTTGGCGGCTGACAAATCGAATCGCGTCGTCGCCATAGGCGAGGCCACAAATCTGAAGGGACGGACGCGATCCTTCCCCGGTATCGAATTGCATGGCTATCCGCCGCCCAAGGGCGCGTCGACCGGAACTCATCATTACTTGAAAGGATTCGAAGCCGGAGTACGGCGGGGTCAAGCCGCTTATCGGCTGGCCGCCGGATTGCGAAAGCAGGGATTCCGGCCGGATCTGATTCTGTGCCACCCGGGATGGGGCGAAGGGCTTTATCTCAAAGAGTTGTTTCCGTGCGCCAAGCTCCTCAGCTATTTTGAATTTTTCTATCACCCAACTGGCGTCGACGTAGGCTTCGATCCGGAATTCCCCGCCACCGAGGACGACCTTCTCCGGGTTAACACCAAGAATGCCTTGAACCTGTTCAACCTGACGGCCTGTGATTGGGGGCTGGCGCCGACCCGCTGGCAGCACTCGCTGCATCCGGCCGAATACCGCGACCGCATCAGCGTCATCTTCGACGGAATCCGCACCGATCAGATCGTCCCGAATCCGGCGGCGACGGTCACACTGAAAACCGGTGTGACGCTCGCCCGATCCGACGAGGTCATCACCTTCGTCGCCCGCAGTCTCGAGCCGTATCGCGGCTTTCACGTGTTCTTGCGGTCACTGGTGGAAATCCAGCAGCGCCGTCCAAAAGCTCAAGTACTGATCATCGGGCGTGAAGAGGTCAGTTACGGCCGCAAGCTGGCGCAGGGAAGCTACAAGGAGCAGTATCTGGCCGAACTCGGAAACACCGTAGACTTGGGACGGGTGCATTTTCTGGGAAACCTGCCGTATCAGCAGTATTTGGAAGTGCTGCAACTGTCATCGGTCCACGTCTATTTGACTTATCCGTTCGTTCTGTCCTGGTCCCTCTTGGAGGCCATGAGTGCCGGCTGTGCGGTAATCGGCTCGCGCACGCCGCCGGTGGAGGAGGTGTTGGTGGATGGCGCCAACGGCTTGTTGGTGGACTTCTTTTCAACGGAGCAGTTAGCCGATGCCGTTGATCGGGTGTTGGATCACCCCGACCGCCTGCAGCACTTGCGTGAGGCGGCTCGGCGCACCGCCGTGGATCACTACGATCTTCAGTCGGTCTGCCTGCCGCGCCAACTCGCCCTGATCAATGCGTTGGTTCAGGGGGTGTTACCCAGTAAGCCTTCATTGATGTTTCCCAGTTCTCCCGGGATTCCAGGCTTACCGGGTTCCGGAACGTCCTAAGCCAACAGAGACAAAAATTGTCTTACTGAACAGGCCGGGCAAAGACGAGAGCACTACCTGCGGCCCAATTGCGAAGAAAGGAACTTCGTACCGGCGACTCGAACTGACAGGGGTAAAACGCTTGAATCTCGATGGGTGCTATAGCGAGCGGCGGCTAGTGCCGAAAATGGTGCCTGCCGAATCCTCCGCCCCAGCCGCCGTGAAAGTGGTGGCCCCATCCGGGTCGCCAGCCGAAACCTAAGACCGGCGGTCCGATCATATAACCCGGATAACGGTATCCGTAGCCATAACCGTAACCGGAGTATGGATAGGGGTAGGAGTAAGCCGGGCCGTAGGCATATCCGGACGGATAAACCGCGCATCCGGACAGCAGAGCCAGCAGGAACGAACAGATGAGGATCAATCGTTTCATGGCGAGCCTCTCCCCGTAGGGGGAGTAAAATTGGCGACCTACCGGAAATACCGAAGGATACCAGTCTGACCCCGTTACTTTGCGTGGCGTTCCTCGTAGTGGGCTACCAACGGTCCCAATGCCGGCCATGGTGATGATGATGGCGCGGTTCCCAGCCGCCTCCCAGAGGCAGATTGAGGTAGAACGGCGGCAGTCCCACGGTCAGTCCAGGTTGCACCGGTGGCGGTACATAGACCGGGGCCGGATATACCGGAGCTGCGTAGACCGGAGGCGGCGGCGCGACATAGACCGGCGCCGGCTGATACCAGCCATAAGGCTGTGGGGCATAACCCCAGTAAGGATCAGCTTGGGCGGCGCCAGCCAGCCAGCTAGTCGCGACAATCAGGGCGATTTGGGTCAAGGTCGTTTTGGAGCTCATGGGTAAACTCCCGTGGGAGGTCGAATCTGACCATCACTGTCTCACGCCGGGATTAACCTTGACTTAAGCCCGCCGCCAAGAGCTCCGGTCTATCCCCGAACTCGGCGGGCTAAGAGATCGCCAACACGATCTTGCCGACCGTCCGACCGGACTCGATGAGACCGTGGGCGGCGGAGGCCTGCTCCAGCGGCAGCACTTTGCCCACGTGCACCTTGAGCTGTCCCGATTCGATCCATTCGCCACAGCGTTCCAGGATTTCGACATGATGGGCGCGGGCTTCGTCCAGTTGCCGCAACATGGGGGGCAGCATCAGTTCGAAGCCGATGCGCAGGTTGCGCAGGCGCGCTTCCTGCAGCCCGGATTCGTTGATTCCCAGCAGGGTGACAATGTCGCCGAAATGGGCGGTGCATTCGATGCTGCGGGCGAAAATTTCCGGACCCACGGTGTCGAAGGACAGGTCGGCGCCACGGCCGCCGGTGAGACGGTTTACTTCCGCGACGAAATCCTGCTGACGGTAGTTGATCACCTCGTCGGCGCCCCACAGCCGCATCAGGTCCAGCTTGTCCGCGCTGCCGGAGGTGGCGATGACGCGGGCGCCGCGCAGCTTGGCCAGCTGAATCGCGACATGGCCGACCCCTCCGGCACCGGCGTGGATCAGAACCGTTTGTCCCGGTTGCAACCGGCCCCGGTCGTATAGCGCCCCCCAAGCGGTGATGAGCACCAGAGGGCCGGCGGCGGCTTGCTCATAGCTCAGCGACGCCGGAATCGCGGCGGCCCAGCATTGTTCGATCACGGTGTATTGGGCGTAGTTACCCTGATCGGCGCCGAGCCCGCCGTGGCAGAACCAGACCCGGTCGCCCGCCTGGAACCGGTCCACCGCCCCGCCGATTTCCACCACCTCGCCGGCGCCGTCGCACCCCAACACGGCCGGCAAGGCATCCGGGAAGAAAACACCCTTGGCGCGAAGCTTGGTGTCGATGGGATTGACCCCGGCGGCGTGCAGGCGGACCTTGATCTGGGTCGGCCCGCAAGGGCCGGATTCCGGCAACTCGACCAAGTCCAGGATTTCCGGTCCGCCGGGGCGGGTCATTACGATGGCTTTCATAATTCCTCCTGAATAGATTAGGGGCTAGCGGGTGATGGAAGGCTCCCGCCGCAGGGAGCCCGCGGTCCAGGCGCCGGACCACAGTGGTCGCCTTACCCCCATGAAACGCTGCCGCCAATAGGCCAGGTCCAGGCTGGAAACCATGACTCTGCCGGTACGCGGGCTGGGGGCGTGGACGAAGCGCTCGTCGCCCACATAGATGCCGACATGGGAAAACGGTTGGCCGCTGGTGTTGAAAAACACCAGGTCGCCGGGTTGCCGTTCGCCCTTGTCCACGGGCGGCAGTTGATTGGCCATGTCGCGCACTTGGCGTGGCAACAGAATACCTTGACGGGAATAGACATGACGCACGAAACCGCTGCAATCGAAGCCCTCATCCGGGCTTTCCTTGCCGGGCCGGTAAGGAATGCCCTGCAAACTGAGGGCGTAGCCGACGGCGCGCGACGCCGAGGGAGGACGCGGTAGCGTCGGCTTTTCGATCGTGCTGGCGCAACCGGTGAGGGCCAGTAAAGCAACGAGCATCAGCCAGCAGCCGGCCGTGCCGGCGCATCTTGGCAAAGCTGTTGGCGGTCTCGGCCGTTTACGATCAGTCATGGTGGGGGGGCGAAGCGAACTACCCGAAGCTGCATGATAGTCCAGCCTCTGAATCGGCGTCAGGGGTCCATTGATCGCGGAAAGCTTCGAAGCCGAAGGATTTCACCCGGATAAGGCGCTCGCCGTCCCAACGCCACACGGTCGGCAGGTCATGGCCGTTGAAGCGGTTCGCCTTGATCAGGCTGTAGGCGCCAACATCGCAAAAGGCCAGCCGGTCACCCACTTCCGGTACTCTTTCGAATTGGTACTCGCCGAACACATCGCCCGCCAGGCACGAACAGCCAGCCAGGATGGCCGTACTGCCTGCGGCGGGCTCAGCCCACGCTGGCCGGGGCCGGCGCTGGTATTCGAAGGTTTCGGGGAGATGGTTGACGCCAGTATCCAGCACCACGACCGGTTTATCCCAGTGGTCTATGCGGTCGATGACCGTTGCTGCCAGATAGCCTGACGAGCCGACCAGGGCATTGCCGGGCTCGAACACCGGTTCGATGCCAAAGTCCCGCAGCAGCCGCTCCGACCGGTCGGCCAGGGTATTCAGGGCCTCGGGATGATTCAACAGATAACCGCCGCCCAGATTGATCCAGCGGATGTTTGGCAGAATCGGTTCCAGCTGCTCCAGCAGGTGGTCCAGGGTGCGCTGCAACGGCGTGAAGTCGTCGGATGAGAACACCGTGTGAAAATGCAGGCCGCGGATACGCTGGCGCAGTTCGGGGAGTTCACGCCAGGCAGTCAGCAAATCCGGAATCCTGACGCCCAGCTTGGAATAGGAGCGACAGGGATCAAACCGCTCATCGGCGGCGAAGGAAAGTTCCGGATTGAGCCGGATCCCGCAGCTGATTCCAGGCCTCAGGACGGAGTGCAGGCGGGAAAACTGGCCCAGGGAGTTAAAGCTGACATGGCTGCAGTGGCGGCCAATCTCGGCCAGGTCTCCCTGCCGCAGCCCCGGACTGGTGATATGGCGGACACCGCCGGGAACCATGGCGGCCAGCCGTGCCTCGAACGCCGAACTGACGGAGAAACCGTCCACGTGGGGTGCCAGCAAGTGCAATACCGGCATCAGCGGCAGCGCCTTGATCGAATAGCAGAATTTCAGTCCGCCCCGGCGCAGCGGCAGTAGCTGCCGGGCGGTCGCGACGATGCGGCGCTCGTCGTAGACGAAGGCAGGGGTTGCGGGTAGCCGATCAAGGTCAAACATGGCGGCGGATTGTAACCGACCGCTCATCGCGCGTTAGCGGATCAGGCGTCGTCCAGGAGATCCTGGGCGGCTTGTTCCAGGGACAGGTGTCTCACATTCTTGCCCCGCGCGTAATAGATGATGTATTCGCAAATGTTGCAGGCGCGGTCGCCAACCCGTTCCAGCGTCTTGGCGATCCAGATCAGATTCAGCGCGACCGGAATCACCCGGGGATCGGTGGACATGGCGGCGATCTGCTCCGCCACGATGGCGCGGTATTCGTCGTCGAGTTCGTCGTCGCCCCGCTTGACGGCAAAGGCGGCGTCGACGTCGATCCGGCTGAAGGCATCCAGGGTTTCCTTCAGCCGCATCCGTACCCGTCCGGAAAAATCACCGAGCCGGTACAGCTGGCTCTTGCGCGGGTAATGCTCGCCC